>JACRIF010000093.1 GCA_016220125.1 Candidatus Peregrinibacteria bacterium | reverse complement strand
ATATTTAGTTTAATCAATTTTGTCAAGCCATTCCCGCGCGCAAAATCTCCCAGGCGAGAGTCTTGGGCCTCAAGGATGATATGCCTGAAAACACGCCTCAATTCCGACTAACCGGCCAAAGGCTCATTCGCCTTCAGAATCTCCCCCATTTTTCGGTAGAGCTCCTCGGGGGTTCCGTTGTTTTCCACCGTCCAGTCCGGAGCCGGGGGAACGGATTGTTTTTTGATCCTCAGGGTGCACATCTCCTCCCCGATGTTGTCCCGTTTGCATACCCGATCAATCGCCATGGACGAATCCGCCCTCACCAGCAGAACCTTATCGCACAAGGATGCCAAATCCAATTCCTTCCAGAGCGCGGCCACCACCGCGATATTCCCGCCCTTGTGGGAAAAATGATGGATTTCCTCCTCCATCCGGCGACGCACGTAGGGATGGACAATGGCGTTCAATTTACGGAGCGCCACATCTGCCTTTTCCGGATTTTGGGCGTCGAACACGATCTTCCCAAGCTTGCTGCGATTGATCACATCGTCCTGATTCAGGATACCCTCGCCAAAAGCGGCCACCACCTCTTTCCAGACATTGGTGTAGGGGCGGTACAAATAATGCGCGATGGCATCCGCGTCCAACACCGTCCAGCCCCTCCTTTGGAGATAGCCCGCCACCGTGTGCTTGCCCACCCCGCTGATACCGGTTATGCCGAGAACCATAGATTAAGTTTATATTTAAAGTGCGTAAGTCCGTAAGTGCTTAAGTGCTAAGCGGATGCAGCAAGCGATAAGCGAATCAACCCTAACAAGCTAACGAAGCTAACTCCTAATTTCCTAACTAAAAATCCCCAGGTCGCGGAAGGCCTCTTTGAAGGCGAGCATGGACGAGCGGTAGACCTTTTCATCCACCTCGAAATTCATCTGGTGCGCGATGTTGTTGCGCACCTTGTGCGCCGCCCAGACCCGGTTGATGTTGCCACCGAAAAGACGGTTGGCCTTCTTGAGCTTGGTGCCCAAATTGCCGCGATACCCCTTCAACTGCAAGGCGTGGTCCAAAAGCTTGTCCGCCTCGAGGATCGCATGGCGCATGTCCTTTTCCCGGATGATGGATTTCCACATCGCCTGCACCTCCTGGATATCCTTCTCGGAAATCCCCTTTCGGAAACGGCGCACCATGACATAGGCGACGATCGCCACATCCACGGCCACAAAGACGGCCACAAAGGCCAGAAAAAATTTCATTTTTTTATTTTTATTTTTAATCCCCCTCGCACCCCTTATCGAAGGGGTTGATTCGGGGAAATTTTTTGTTTTTTGTTCCTATTTTTCGCCTCGCGTCTGATGCGCGACCAAATTGGCGAGCAACGTCTTCAGGCTATTCGTGTCCTGAATATTCCGCTCGGTGACAAAGCGCTCCCGATAATGGGCAATCGACAACTCAGCCCCCTTCGGATTCGCCACATGGGCCATGGCGAAATGGGATCCCGACGTCACCCTGAGGGTCATGTTCCCGTAGCGGAAAATCGTGGCCCAAAAACCTGTGATCTCGTAACTGGCACCCTCCACATCCTCGTAGCCGACCCGAGACGAGAGGTTGTTGAACATCCCATTCCACTGGATCGTGATCACGCTCATATTCGTGACCAGCCAAGTGTCGGCGTACCAGTCGAGCGCGATCCCCAAAAAGCGCACATAGGCCATCGCGGACCAGGCCACCGCCACCCAGAAGAAGAGCTTCGCGTTGAATCCGGCCGCATACAAAACCCATGGCAGGACAAAACCGAAGAAACCCACCTCCAAACCCGGCTTAACCAAGTCGACCCAATGCTTGTGCACCGCATAGAGGATCTCCTCCCCTTCCTCGAGGTGCTTCCCGAACAGGATACGATTGATGATCATTTATTTTTATTTTCGTCCCTTATTATCTCAAATAGCGAAAGGATTGTAAATAATTTAAAAAGCCATTAAGCTTGTTTGGCACGCTTTCCCCATGATCCACAAGAAAGAAAACCACAGCCACCCCCTGGCGATGAAAAGACCCCTCCGGGAAGTCGCGCTTTTCCTGCTCGACATCTTCTACAACGCGGTCATCATCATCGCGCTGGTCGTCCTCATCCGCACGTTCCTGATCTCGCCCTTCCGGGTGATCGGCTCCTCGATGGCGGACACCCTGAAAAACAACGAGTTCATCCTGATCGACAAGTTGAGCTACCGCCTGGGCGAACCCAAGCGCGGGGACCCCATTGTTTTCCTGCCCCCCATCACCAGCAAATACCCCCCCAAATTCGAGGAGGCCGTCACCACCGACTCCACCGGGAACGGCGTTTTGGACCTCCACACCCTTTCCGGGGACAAAAACGCCTTCTACTGCCACAACCCCATGGTCCAAAAACTGTGGTTCTGCCGCGAGCGCGCCCAAGCGGGCGACCTGGCCTACTTCCTCTTGGTGGGCAACGAAGGCCAAACCAACGGCGAGCTGAACTGGAGGGTCGCCAGCAAGGAGGTCATCACTCCGGAGGAAGCCAAACTGGGCCAACTCACCCTTCATGACCTACCCAACCAGCAATACCTGGTGCGCATCTACAACGCCGCGGGCCCCGAGTATTACGTGAAACGCATCATCGGCATCCCCGGCGACAGCGTGCGCATCGAAAACGGCCGCGTGTACCTGAAAAAGGGGGGCGAGGCCGAGTTCACCGAAATCAAGGAAACCTACTTGAACTCCGAAAACCTGAACAACACCTTTTTCAAGCCCCGCGACGCGCAGGAATTCAAGGTCGAACCCGGGCATTTCTTCGTGCTGGGCGACAACCGCACCCACAGCAACGACTCCCGCCACTGGTTCTCGCCCGTCGACGAGGCCGCCTCGCCCTATGTGGACGAAACCATGATCAGCGGAAAAGTGATGCTGGTCCTCTGGCCGCTGGCCAACCTTGGCTTCATTCCGGGAGGGGTTTTGCAGTAAAAGACCACCCCGTCCTTCGGACACCCCTCCTTTGTAAAGAGGAGAACTATTTGAGGTGGAAATTTTTCCGTCCCAATTTTTCTCCTCCTTGCACAAGGAGGAGCACCCCTTCGCAGCCTTGTGGCGAAGAAGGGGGGAGGTGGTCTTTGGAACAATAGTTTCCCCCCCACCCCCATTTTATTGACAAAATTTAATTTTAAGTAGATATTCTCCTTCAACCTTCGCCTTTTTCGAAAGGTCGAAACCGTTCCTTGAAAGCATTGGAGATCATTGGAATTTTAGGGCTGGGCTTTTGGGAACCTCCCTCTCCGCATGGTGCGGGAAGTGGAGGATTGCCGCGAGACCAGCCACCAACAGAAAGCGTTATGAAAACCAACACCCTGTCGCAAACCGCCACGCCGAACCACGATTCCGAGACGCGCCTGATCGAGGCGATCAAGGGGAACAATCTCGACGAAGCGAAACGCCTGATCGAGGCGGGAACCCCCTTGAACTCGCAGGCCGTGAAAAGCGCCACCCCCCTGGCCTGCGCGTCCATCGCTGGAAACTACGACATCGTCCGCCTGCTGATCGAGCGCGGGACGGATGTGAACGAGAAGAACGCGATCGGTTTCACCGTCCTGTACCTCCTGATCGGGTGGATGGAGGCGGAAATCAACAAGGGCCGCCCCTTCGCGGACTTCGCGATCGATCGCGGTCATGCGGATATCGTCCGCCTGCTCATCAAGAGTGGGGCGGATGTGAACGAGAAGGACGAGGAGGATGGCGCAATCCTCCTTCACATGGCGGTGTCCGCCGACACCGCCCGACTGCTCATCGAATGCGGGGCGGACATGCACGCGACAAACAACGAGGGGTTGACCCCTCTCGACCTCGCCCTCAAAAAGGGCCACACGCCCCTTGCGGATCTGCTCCGCAAAACCATGGATCAGTAGCATTCCCTAGCCAGCAACCGGCCCCGGCGCAACTCATGGCGCTCGGGGCATGGTAGGCGGTCCGATGTAAAATCGGACCCCCAGCCCCAAAATCCCAAAGCGACCACTGTTTGACCGACCCCTGGCGGGTGGGCTGTTTGGCGTGGGAGGCCCCTCATTAACCTTGCAATTCCCCCATGAAAATGCTACAATATTATGATAAATTAATTTTGTGGACATGGAAGGAACACTCCAACCCATTGATCTGACCACCGTTGTCGCCCCTGGCGACACGGTTGCCAGCAAAAGCAATTCTATGGCCGAAGCGCCCATTAAAATCACCATCACCATTCCGACGAATGCGTATTTCATGTCGGGACTGCGTGATTTCACCATGAACCTGGTCCGCAACATGACCGGCTTCTCGGAGCAGTGGGCCTACCGTTTCCAGTCCGTCATCGACGAATTGGTGAACAATGCCATCGAATTCGGCTCCGCCCCGGGCAAGGATGTGAAAATCACGTTCATCAGCCAGCGCGGGAAGAGCATCGACATTTCCGTGGAGGACACGGGCACCGGCCCTTCCAAAAAGTCGGCCGAGGAATTGGCCAAGCTCGTGGAGGACCGCCGCCATGTGAACCCCCTGCAAATCACCTCGATCCGCGGACGCGGCCTGGCCCAGATCGTGGCCAACTGGACCGACGTGCTGGAATTCAAGAACACCCCCGAGGGCGGACTGGTGGTGCATGTGATCAAACATTTGGAGGCGGGGGAACAACTGTGACAGCGATAAGCGGTAAGCGATAAGCGATAAGCGATAAGCAATTTAAAGTTTTCAATTCGGCAATTTGCAATTAGAATAGGCACAACCTACTAACCAAAAACAAAATGGCAGAAGTTCAAACCTCCATCCAAGATATCGACGCGAACGGAAAGGCCGCGAAAGTCGTCACTTTTGTGGGCCAGCTCGATGAAACCAACGTCGATTTGGAAGCCAAGAAAATCTACGAGGCGATCGACGGCATGGCCGAGCCCAACCTGATCTTGGATCTCGCGGGCCTCACCTACATGAACTCCAAATCCATCGGCTACGTGACCGACTGGTATTCCCGCACCGCGGCCAAGAACGGACGGATCGTGATTGCGCAACCCCGCCCCAATATTTTGGACATCCTGAAAGTCGTCGGTATCACCCAAATCATCCCGATCCACGAGACGATCGACGCGGCCAAGCTCGCCCTGAGCACCGCCGCGGCCGCCTAATCCCCTCATCGACTTTCATTTTTCGCTTCGCTATACTGACCCCGAGAAAAACCTTGGGGTTTTTCAATTCTGAAATTGCTAATTGATTGTGACTAGTGACTAGAATCTAGTGTCTAGTGAACTCACTAATCACTAAGCACTAGCCACTAGTCACTTATTTATGTCCAAAAAAGATATCCTCCTCGGATTGTTTATCGTCATCGCCCTGGTCGTTTTCGGGAACCAAAATTTCTTCCTCAAAACCCTTCCGGAAAAAATCATGGGGACGGACACGTACAAAAAGGACACCCTCACGATCGTCTTGAACACCCCGGTCCACGATCTTTCGCCCTACAACCTGAACCTGGACGACCTGATCCGCACGGGGAACATCTACGAGGGCCTGGTGGCCTTTGACCGTACCCTGAAGCTGGTTCCCGCGCTGGCCGTCACCTGGGGAAACATCGACCCGACCACGTGGCAGTTCAAACTGCGAAAGGAGGTAACCTTCCATGATGGCACCGCCTTTGACGCCCAAAGCGTGCTGAAAAGCTTTGAGGATGCCCGCTCCAACGGGAACGGACAGATCAAAACCCTGCTCCAGACCGTTAAGGAAATCACGGTGCTGGACCCCTACACGATTCAGATCCACACCACGGCGCCCGATCCGCTGATCCTTTCCAAGCTCACCAAATTCTTCATCAGCCGGCCCAACACCGTGGGCACCGGGGCCTACCAGTTCGTCGAATGGGAAAAGGGCATTGCGATCAAACTGACCGCCTTCCCCAATTATTGGGGGCAACGACCCACCTACAAGCATGCGAGCTATGTGGTGACGCAGAACAAGGTTCAACGGGAGTCCGACTTCAGGGAAGGGCGCACCGACATTTTGGTGGCCGTGCCCAAAGAGCAGGCGATCAACCTGCCGAAGGACCAAGTGAAATCGAGCTACAGCCTGGAAGTGAACTTCATGATGTTCAAACTGGACGACCCCCTGCTCAAGGACCGGGCCATGCGCGAGGCGATCCAGGCCATGATCGACCCCGCCAAGATCGAGGACATCGGGAACAATTTCGTCCGGCGGGTCTCGCAATTCGTGGCTCCCGGCGTGTTCGGCTTCAATCCCGCCCTTCCGCCTTTCGAGTTCGATGAGGCCAAGGTTCCCAAATCGTTGTTCGGGGAGCAAAAAATGAAAATCTCGATGGATTACCTGCCCACCTACAAAACCCTGGTCGAATACCTCGAGCGGCAATTCGAGGACGCCGGATTCCAGTTCAAGGGCAACCCGATTGAGGCCGACGCCCTGTTGGGTCGGATCCGCAAGAACGAGTCCCAGCTCTATATTTTGGGTTGGCAGTCCGAAAACGGCGACGCCGGCGACTTTCTGGACTCGTTCATCCACAGCGCGGGCGAATTCAACAACGGGCGCTACAAAAACGCCACGGTGGACCGCCTGATCGAGAAAAGCCGAACGGAGCTGAACCCCGACCGTCGCCTGGAACTGCTCCAAAAAATCAACGAACTGGTCAGCGACGACCTGATCGGCATCCCGCTCTTTGAATCTTCCCGTTTGTACGCGGTGAAAAAGGGGCTGGTTTGGGAACCGCGATTGGATGGGCTGGTGTTGGCGAAAGATGTGCGATAAACCATTCTGAAACCTTTAAAAAAGGTTCCAGTACCTCCAAAATATCGGAAAAAATTTCCCATGAACTCGCTTTGCTTCGCGAGCTTTTCGCGGGCACCCACGAGACCCGCTTCAACTCCTCGCTACGCATGCTCGATCACGGAAAATTTCAATATTTATAGGTTTTGCCTCTTGCATGGCTTAATTTTTTTGCCGCATCTCGACTCCTCGCTACGCCTGGCTCGCCTCCTCAGACTCGGAAGGATGATAAATCTGGGAGCTGGGAGACATTTGAATTTGCGCAAGAAAAGCCACCCACTCGCACTAAGGACTCGTATTCGCACTGAAAAGCATTGTGCGATTCGCAAATTCGTGGTACCGTAACTTTTGTATCTCTCACCATTTTTTAAAAATATGTCATCCCCCCAATTCCAGGCCCCCAAAGGTGTCCACGACATCCTGCCGGAGGAGCACCTTTATTTCACGTTCATCAAAAAAGTGGTGCGCCATCGTTGCCGGGAAGCGGGTTTTCGCCGTATCAGCACCCCGATTTTCGAGAACATCGAGGTTTTCGCGCGCGGAATCGGTGACGCCACGGACGTGGTGGAGAAAGAGATGTTCGCCTTCGAGACGAAAGGGCATGACAAAGTGGCCCTGAAGCCCGAGGGAACCGCGGGCGTGGTGCGCGCGTACATCGAGCACGCCATGCACATGCTGCCCCAACCGGTCGAGTTGTACTACATCGAACCGCACTTCCGCTACGACCGCCCCCAAAAGGGACGCTTTCGCCAATTCCACCAGTTCGGTTTCGAGGTGATCGGCGAGGCCGACCCCGCGCTCGACGCGCAGGTGATCCACTTGGCGTACAAGATCAACCAGGATCTCGGCGTGGCCGACCGATTGACGCTTCAGATCAACACCATCGGGTGCCAGAATTGCCGAAAAAAGTACAAGGAGGATTTGT
>JACRIF010000094.1 GCA_016220125.1 Candidatus Peregrinibacteria bacterium | reverse complement strand
CGCGCAAAACTTCCTCTTTCCCCAAAAACTGGCCATGCCCGCGTCCAAAGCCGAGCTCAAGCGCGCCACCATCCTGAAGGCCAAGACGCTCCAAAAATTGGAAGCGGTCATCGCGAACGCGAAAGTGGTCGCCGAAAAGCTCAAGGGATTGGTCCTCACCTTCAAGAAGAAGGTCAATGGCGACAAGCTGTACGGATCCATTTCCGAAAAAGAGATTGTCACCGCCTTGGCCGAACAGGCCAAAGTCGAGGTTCGCAAGGACATGATCGAGATGCACGAGCATATCAAGACAATCGGCGAGTTCAAGATCAAAATCCACCTTGCCCAAAGCGTGGAAGCGCCCGTGAAAGTGGTTGTGACGGAAGAGAAATAAATTTTTCAATCGACTTTCGAAAAGACCCCGATGCGCATCGGGGTCTTTTTTTTGAAGATCCCCCATTCCCCAGCTTCTCGGACAATGGCATGGAAAAAAAACCCAAAATATGCTAAAATAATCAGATAACCCGAAAACCGACTTTGGACTTTGAACTCCCCAAATCGCCGGTACGCAAACCCACCCAAGGCCTTTTGGAGCAACTCAAGGAGGTCACAGTCGAACATTCCAAAAAAGTTTTCGACTGGTTCAAGGAGCTTTTCACCAAGACCAAGGAAAAGGGGTTGAAGGCCACCCTCATGGGGCCTTTTGTCGGCTTCCTGAATTTCATGGACTCGTTGGGCAAAAATGAGCCAGCCTCAAAGGAAGAACCACAGGAGACGGTTCGGTCCAATCCCGAAATCCGAGGCCAACTCGACACCCTTCGGTCCGCACTCCCCTCGCTCTTCGACCACACCCAACTTGAATCCGAACCCTACGAGGTCAGCGAGCGAACCAAAGTCACCCTGTGCTCGGGCACCGCGCTCAAAAATCTGCAGAAGGTGGGTTGCACCCACTTCTTCAGCGCAACCGTTGCGCTCAAGGCTTTGGAAAAAGATCCGGAGGCGACCTTTGATGGAGTCCCCTCGGGGGATGCCATCGATGTGATGAATTTCTACAAAAAATCCCCGCGTCACCGCAAAATCCCCGGCACCGCGCTCAACCGGGATCTGCCCGCCCAACTGGACACCACGGGTAAATACCTGGCCGACATTCTGGTGGACAGCTCCAGCCCCTACGAGCACCGGGCCATGGCCTTCAAATCCGTGAGCGACGGGCATTGGTATATTTTGGACCCGTACCGCGCGGACAAGAGTCAAAAACCGATCCCGTTCGCGGACTACAAAGGCAAAATCGAATTCGCGGTCCCGCTCACGGCCGACACCGCACCCGCGATGGCGCTTGCGGCACGACCCCAGGCCAAAAAAGCGTAATGCCGGTGCCACTGCCACCGACTTTTTTACTTGCCATTATTTTAATTATGTTGTAATATAGCTATAAAGTAGCCCTACCCGCTAATCATTCAATTATGGCCACCAACGAAACCCCCAAGGTCATCCATTTGGGCCCCGGCCCCGAGGAAACCCCCAAAAACGAGGCCATCAATCTGGTCAACGAGACCCGAATGAATCTCCAGCTTTCCACCGCGAAAGAGGAGGTTTGTGTCGATTCCAAAATCGACGCCCCTCGCACCTTTTCCGAAGCAGAAATTATCGACGCCGTTCTCGGCACCCTCACTGAGAAGCAAAAACTCAATCTGGAAGCGCTGAAGGTCACCCGGATCATCCGAGACCACAATAAAACGGTTGTCGTCCTGGAAGCCGAATCACCCGATGCTGACGGAAAGGGCGGCTACACCGAAATCAAATACATCATCCAAGGCAAGCACAAAACGAACAGCGGCCAAAACGCGAGTTCTGCCACCACTGTCATCCATACTTATTTTGACAGCGACGGCATGCCGGAATCCGGCGACACGGTTGCCGAATTCAAGGACGGAGAATGGGTCAACACGCCCAAGGCCTAGCCCAACGCAATGGAGCCATCACCCCAACAACCAAAAGCCAATCCCATGGGATTGGCTTTTTTGCGACCCCCGAATTCCTCCACTGAAAACCGCCAAATCCATTGACTTTTTTCTAAACACAGGTATAATATTCTAAATTCCTCGACAGCACTTTCTGGTTATCTTGCACACGCTGCTTAATAGGCCCCTATGAATCTCACGGTTTCGTGAGAACTATAGCAACCTGCGAAGCACGAAAAGATAACACAGAAGGCTGGAGCAATGAGGAATTGCACGCCTTTATTTGTTATTTTTTCAATTTATGGAAACCCTCGCAATCGTCGACGAACACACCGGAGCCCCCACAGGCCTGCTCATGAACCGAAAAGCAGCCCTGGACCTGAAGGCCTGGTGCATGTCGACCAACATCTTCGTGCTCAATTCCAAGGGCCAGATCCTTTGCCATAAGCGCTCGAAGGAAAAGGAGCGATTCCCCGGCATGTGGTTCACCCATTTGGGCGGCCATGTAGGCCACGAGGAAACGTACCTCAGCAATGCGGTGAAGGAATTGGAGGAGGAAATGGGGCTCAAAATCTCCGCCAAGGAGCTGACCCCCTGGAGGACCACCAAGAACGACCACTCCCGGCTTTGGATCCGCGAATTCGTGACCGTTCAAGATTTGGATATCCGCGACCTGACTCCCCAACCCGGGGAGGTGGACGAGTTCGACTGGAAATATCTGGATGAAATCATCTCGGAGCAGAAATCGTACCCCGAACTGTGGAAGGCCGGCACCTACGACCTGTGGACCGAATACCACTGCATGATGTCGGTGCTCACCGTTCTGCACAACAAGGGCTTCGACAAAATGCCCCCGCACCTGCTCACCTGGGGCGCGGCACCGGAGGCTGTTTAACCCGAGAGCATCTGACCAATTCAGACCCTTAGCGAACCGCGAAACCCCCTGACGGCATAGTAGGATTCCGCGCCGTTGTGGTACACAAAAACAGCGTCGTAGCGGAAATCACAAAAGAGGGCGCCACCGAGCCTCCTGATCTCAGGCGGGGTTTTCACCCAGCTCGATGTTTTCGTATCAAAACTTCCAAGCCTCTGAAGTTCCCGATACTGCTCTTCCGTCAAAAGCTCGATGCCCATGGCAGCCGCCATTTCAACAGCGCTATTTTTCGGCTTATGCTCCTTCCTCGACTCCAGCGCCTTCCGGTCGTAGCAAAGGCTTCTGCGGCCCGCGGGGCTTTCCGCCGAGCAATCATAAAAAATGATTTCGCCCGCTTTTTTATCATGCCCGACCACATCCGGCTCACCGCTTGTTGCCTCCATTTCATTGAGCGACCACAACTTTCCAGCGTTCGCCTCCAGCTTGGCCTGCACTTTGGCCCATTCAAGCCCCGGATGGCGGCTCTTGTTTTTCTCAAAACGGGCTTTCAATGTTTTAAGCAGCTCATCACGCTGAGTTGCCGTCAGTTCCTTTTTCGCCCCAACGTTTGGCATGGTTTTCATGTTAAGAAAAAACAACTCATTCCTATTTCAACAATATTGGCACGAGTGTTCAAAAACGTAAAAAGTCATTTCTGGTGGGCCCGCCTGGACTTGAACCAGGGACCAATCGGTTATGAGCCGACTGCTCTTACCAGCTGAGCTACGGGCCCGCATTGATTGAACGGTTTAAAAGATATAGGAGTCGGGTGGGGTTTTCAAGTTGCAAATGGATTCACCCCCAAACCCTTATTGAACAAATAATTTGTTCACTATTTTCAAACTGGATTTGATGCCAAGGCGTGCTATAATGCTTTCGCTTTTTAGACTTTAAAGAACGCTTCCATGGCCTCCAATTCACTCACCGATATCAAAATCGGACGCATCGTCAAAATCAACAACGCCCCCTGCTTAGTGGTGTACAGCCAATTCAACCGCAAGCAGCAGCGCAAGCCGGTGATGCGCACCAAACTCAAGAACCTGCTCACGGGTGGAACCGTTGAGAAGAACTTCCTTTCGGGTGAATCGTTCGAGTTCGCCGAGATCGAGAACCGCCGCTGCCAGTACCTGTACAAGGATGCCGATGCCGGCAATTTCATGGACAACCAGACCTACGACCAGTTCACCCTCCCTCTCGACCAGATCGAAGGCGCCCTGCAATACATCAAGGACGACACGGAAGTGTACGTCACTTTCTACGAGAACAAACCGATCTCCGTCCAGCCCCCCATCAAAGTCGAGCTCACTGTGCTCGAAACCCCTCCGGGTGTGAAGGGTGACACCGCCACGGGCGGCACCAAAATCGCCAAAATGGAAACGGGCGCCACCGTCGATGTCCCGCTGTTCATCCAGGAAGGCGAAAAAATCGTGATCAACACCGAGACCGGGGAATACGTGGGTCGCACCGGACTGTAAGGCTTTGCGCCTTTATTTCGCCACGCCAATTTGATAGGATAGTTCCTAGAATAAACATAGAAACTATGATTTTAAATGGCCGACAAACCTTCGCCTCCCTATTCATCGGACTTTGCCTCTTGGCCATGCCCGTCGTCGCGTTGGCCGAGGGCTATTGCGGGGATGGCGGGTTGGACCCCGCCACCGAGGAATGCGACGACCACAATTTCATCAACCGCGACGGGTGCAGCGCCTACTGCAAACTCGAGGACATGACGCCTCCCACGGTTGCCTCGGTCTCGATCCCCAATGGCACCACCGGGGTCAAAACCACCACCAATTCCCTCTCGGTGGTTTTCTCGGAGCCCATTGATTCCAGTTCGCTGAACACCCTCAACAACGTCCTGCTCCTCCACAACGCCGTCCCGATGGACATCACCATCTCCCTGGGAACCGACAAAAAAACCCTGGCGATCCAAATCGCCAAGGATCTTTTCCCCGAAAGCAGCCACGCCCTGCGCATCAACAATGTGAAAGACCTTGCGGGAAATCGCATGGCCGAGGAGTCCATCACGGTTTTTAACACAGGCACCTACATCGACCACACCGCCCCGAACGTGGTGGTGGATCCGCCGGGAGGCACCTACGGCTTTGCCCAAAATGTCACTCTCACCCCTTATTTGGACGACTACACGGGCAGCGAGGATTTCATCGACCCCACCGCCAAAATCTACTACACGGTGGACGGCAGCCTTCCCACGGAGCAAAGCACTCTTTACACGGTCGCCATTCCGATCCGCGCCAACGCCACCCTCAAATTCTTCGCCGTGGACGCCGTCAAAAACCGCACCCAGGTGCGATCGATCCCCTATTCCTTCGCCTGCCTTGAAATCCCCAATGCCAAAAGGATCAGCCCCTACCCCACCTGCAACACGCTCGAGTGCGAATACGGATTCGTGATGCGCGGAAGCGCTTGCGTGGTCAGCCTGGAGGCGGCCTCGGCGGACGACTACGTCACCAATGCGGTGACCGCCCCGCTTTTCCCTTCCTCCACCCCAGTGACGATCACCTCGAAACCCTCCATTTTCATCTCGCCCGCCCACAAGGGCCTCATCCCCCGGCCGATCGTCTTCAAGGAGACCAAGCGCGGGACGATTCTGCAATTCGAGCGGGACACCAAAATCACGGACAACCTTGGCAAGGCTTTCAGCGGCTACATCCTTCCCCCGGTCAACCTCTACTCCAAGGACTATCCGATCAATTTCGGCTACACGTTCCGCTCCATTTTCGAGTTCAAATCGGGCGACGGCGCGGCGCTCACCTTCAATCCCCCGTACCACATCACCATCCCCTATTCGGACGTGTTCAATCCCGAGGAAGGGGTGACCGTCTTCACCTACAACCCGAAAACCGAAACCTACACCCCCCTTGGCAAAAACCTGTACACGGTCGACCTCGCCAAACAACAGGTCACGCTGACCTCCCCCAAGACGGGCCAATTCTTCATCGCCCAATCCGGGCAGAACTTCAACCGCGCCATTTTCAAGGACATCACCAACCATTGGGCCAAAAACTACATCGAGGCCTTGTACCGCAAAGGGATTGTGAATGGGCGCGATGAAGGCATCTTCGCCCCCGACCTGCCCATGACCCGGGCCGAGTTCATCAAAGTCGCCCTCAAAGCCGCCGGGGCCGAGGTGCCCAACCCCGATTCGATCAAGCGAGCGCCCTTCCGCGATTCCCCCCTGGACGCGTGGTTCACCCCGTATCTTTCCAAAGCCAAGGAGCTGGGGCTGATCAAAGGCTTTTCCGACAATTCCTTCAAGCCCGGCAAGCTGATCAACCGGGCGGAGGCCATCAAAATCCTCATCGCCGCGTTCGGCTTCGACCTGGCCCCCGCCAAAGGGGAAGTCGCCGCCACCAGCGCCAAAAATTTCAAGGACCTACTTTCGGGACAGTGGTATTTCGAGTCGATCGACTTCGCCCTGCGAAATAAGCTGGTGAACGGCCCCCTGGGCAAAAACGGCGTCCCCCTCAAAACCTTCGGGCCGGACAAGCCCATCACCCGAGCGGAAATGTCCAAACTCACCATGAAGACGATCGAGCTGAAGGAGGCTTTGGCGAAAAAATAACGCAAAAACGAGGTTGCAGGTTGTAGTGAGCAGGTTGTAGCCGAATATCGGATTCCGACCACCCCAAACTGCAACCCAAAAACTTTTCATTGAATTCCCTGTCGTACCCCCTTGTAAAAAGGGGGTTTTTTTGGTATAATATTTAGATTCATTAATGCGCAGTTTCGGAAGGATGCAATACAAGATCCCCCAAAACGTCGGCATCGAGGACAAAATCGTGGGACCCTTGTCGCTTCGCCAGCTCATCATTGTGGCGGTCGGCGTGGGCATCAGCTGGGCGCTTTTCGCGATCCTGGGGAAAATCTACGAACTCAATATCATCGAGTACGCCATCATCGCCCTGCCGGGACTTGTTTCGATCGCCTTCGCCATGATCCGCATCAACGACCTCCCCCTCTCAAAATACATCCTCCTGATGCTGGAGTTCTCCATGAAGCCCAAGCGACGCATGTGGGACCACCGAGGCATCGCGAATTTGGTCGCCCCCGACCTATGGGAACCCCTGAAGGCCGAAACGCCGGGATTGAACGCCGCCATGCTGGCAAAGTCGAAAAAGGCCGCCAACCTGCGGCAACTTTCCATGGTCCTGGATTCCGGCGGGTTCGAGCATGTGAAACCCGTCGAGCATCGCGACATCGATGTCGCGCAAGACGACAACCTGGTGGTCGAGGCCTATTTCGGCAACGATGACCGGGAAAAGATGAACATGTACTGGCGCACGCTCGAATCCCACAAAAAACGCCTCTCGTTTTTTGCCAAGCTCCCCGTCACCCAGCTGAAAGCGGGAACGAAGGAGGTCGAAACCGCCAAAATCGAGATCGCCAAGGCCAAAGCCGAGGCGGAACTCGCCCGAAAGGCGGCCGTCGCCAATCAGGCCCCCACACCCTCCCAACCCCGTATTCAAATCTCGACCCCCAGCGTGACAACGCCAAAACCCCAAGCCCCGCAACCGACTCCGCAACCGAAACCCTCCGTTCCCACCCCTCCTGCGCGCCCGATTGAAAAACCCAGCGCGATTGAGGGTGCGCCTTCGGCACCGCTTCCCCCAAAGCAATCGAATCCCGGGCAAACCCCCTCCACCAGTCCGCCTTCGCCCAAGGCACTGTCCAAGGAAGCCCAGATTCCCACGCCTCAACCCTCCGAGAAACCCAAACCGATTGCGCCAAAAGCGATCCAAACCCCCAAGGCAGAGCCCCCCACCAAACCCACGGCTCCGACCCCACCCGCCCCGCCAGCAACCCCCCAAGCGGGAGCTCCGGCCAAACCCCAACAACCCCAAGGCGGAAATGGGAAAAAACAACCTCCCCAGCCTGTGCGCACGG
>JACRIF010000007.1 GCA_016220125.1 Candidatus Peregrinibacteria bacterium | reverse complement strand
TGTTCGACAAGACGGGAACGCTGACCAAAGGCGAATATGGCGTGGATAAAATGTGGGCAATCGGGGCAAAAGATGAAAATGAGGTGTTGCGGCTCGCCGCATCGGTCAATGCCCATTCGGAGCATTACATCGCCCGCGCGATTGTCGAGGAGGCAAAACGAAAAAAGCAGCTGTTGATCCAATCGGATGATTTTGGCCGGATTCCCGGGAAAGGAGTGAGGGCAATGGTGGATGGAAAGGAGATCTCGATTGGCAGCCTCGCCTTGGCCGAGGATCGAAAGGCGGAAATCCCTGAAAAGACAAAAAAAGAGATGGCAAAGGAGGCCAAAAAAGGCAAAACCGTCATTTTTGTGCTCGATGGCGCGACAGTGGTCGGCGCCTTGGCATTGGGCGACGTGATCCGCGAGGAATCGCGCGAGGCTGTCAGAGCCCTGAAAACCAGCGGAATCAAGGTGGCGATGATCACCGGCGATTCGGAAGAGGTGGCGAAATGGGTGGCCGACGAGCTCGGGATGGATGAGTATTTTTCAAAAGTCCTTCCCGGCAAAAAAGCGGAAAAGGTCAAATTGCTTCAGAAAAAAGGCCGAAAGGTGGCCATGGTGGGCGACGGCATCAACGATGCCCCGGCGCTCACCCAAGCCGATCTGGGGATTGCCATCGGGGCAGGCACCAATGTGGCGATCGAGTCGGCGGGAATCATCCTGGTCAAAAACGATCCGCGGGATATTGTGAAAATCATTCGGCTTTCAAAAATGACTTATCAAAAGATGATGCAAAACCTCTTTTGGGCCACGGGCTACAACGTCATCGCATTGCCATTGGGCGCGGGCGCCTTGGCCCACTGGGGCATTCTGATGCAACCCGCGCTGGCCGCCGTTTTCATGTCGATGAGCACCGTGATTGTGGCCCTGAACGCGCTTTTGTTGCGGCGAAAATCGCTTTAAGTTGCCAAGCAATAAAACAATGAATTGGGTTGGGGTGATTTAGGATTGAAACGATGAGGGGGATACGATACAGTATCGTATTATTCCTAATCCCTGATCTCTATGCTCAAACGAGTTGCGCTCTTGGGTTTCATGGCAATCACCCTCGTGGGGTGCGCGGCCAAGACGCCTGTTTCATCGGAAAAACCCATCACAAAGGCTGAACCGATTTCCGCAACGGTATCCGGAGCGTTTCAAGTCGACCCTGTGGCCTCCGTGGTTCGCTGGAGTGGGAAGAAGATCCTCGTGCCCACCAAGCACACAGGCACGATCTCGGTGACCGAGGGGGAATTGGTCTTGGAAAAAGGAGCGCTCAAATCCGGCTCATTCACGCTCGACATGGCGACGATCGCCGACGAGGATCAAAAACCCGGCATGAAGGAAAAATTGGAGGGGCACCTGAAATCCGCGGATTTCTTTGACGTGGTGAAATTCCCCACGGCCGCGCTCGTGATCGAAAGCGCGAAAGCGCTGGAAGGAAACGAATATCAACTATCGGGAAAACTCACGATCAAAGGCGTGACGCAACCGGTTGAATTCAAGGCCACCGCCACCCTGGAGGGTAGAATATTGAAGACCCATGCCACAATCGAAATCGACCGAACCCTGTGGAATGTGAAATACGGGTCGGGAAAATTCTTCGAGGGCCTTGGCGACAAAGTAATCGATGACAAAATTGGATTCGACATCAGCCTGGTCGCGAATCCGAAATAATCAAAACAGGATTGAAAAAGGGGCGGTTTTCTCCGCCCCTTTTTTTGTGCTAGACTCGCCGTGTCCTAATTTCACCCATGGATATTGTCAGCCTGTTCCTGATCGCGTTCGGCCTTTCCATGGATTCTTTCGCGGTCTCGGTCACGAGTGGCTTGGCGCTCATCGAAGTGCGGCTCTGGAGCGCGCTGAGGGTCGGACTGTGCTTTGGGCTGTTCCAAGGCATCATGCCCATCCTCGGCTGGCTGGCCGGCATGACGCTGAAGCGGTGGATCGTTGCCTTCGACCATTGGATCGCATTCTTCCTTCTGGGCTTCGTTGGGGCCAAAATGATCGTGGAGTCGCTGAAATTGGAAAAAAACGAGAGGGCGAAGGGGCCGTTGGGCAATGGAGCCTTGATGACCCTGGGGGTCGCCACCAGCATCGACGCGATGGCCGTGGGTCTTAGTTTTGCCTTCCTCAAGGTAACCATCGCCACCCCGGCCCTGGTGATCGGGTCGGTGACCTTTGCCCTGTCGGTCATGGGCGTCTATATCGGCCGAAAAGTGGGCCATCTGTGCAAGAAAAAAATGGAAGTGGTTGGAGGATTGATCCTGATCGGGATTGGCTTCAAAATACTCATTGAGCATGTGTTGTCTTGATGTTACTTTTCAGGACACCCATCGTATTGGCTTGTGGGTGATGACCCGCCACGCTCGCAAGGACCCAGCGAAAGGGCGGCAGTCCCCCACGTAAATCACCACCCATGGAATCCGAAATCATCGCCCAATGCCAGCGGGGAAACCTGCGTGAGTTTGGCCGCCTGTACGACGACTACGTCCGAAAGGTGTACCAATTCATCTATTTCAAAACCCATCACCGCCAGAACGCGGAGGACCTGACGAGCGCCGTTTTCCTGAAGGCGCTGGAAAAAATCCAATCGTTCGATGGCTCCAAAGGCCCCTTCAAGGCATGGCTCTTCGGCATCGCGCGCAACGCCGTCATCGATCATTACCGAACCCTGCGCGAACCCCTCGCCCTCGATGATGCGTGGGACGCGAAAGGCAAGCAGGATGTGGCGCGGGACGTGGAAATGGAGCTGACGATCCAGTCGGTTCAAAAATACATGGATCAGCTGAAGCCCGACCAGCGCGAAATCGTGCTCCTCCGCGTGTGGGGCGACCACAGCTTCAAGGAAATCGCCGAGATCACCGGTAAATCCGAGGCCGCGGCCAAAATGATGTTCAAGAGGACCATCGATACCCTGCGCGGGGACTTCGCGCTCCTGGCCATCGCCCTGATGCTGATCCGGTAGTAAAAATGAGGTTATAGGTGATAGGAAATAGACTATAGTGCTTGGAACTAAAACCTATAACCTAAAACCTATAACCTAAAACCTATAACCTAAATTATGAACGACGCTATTAAATCCATCCTCAACGATTTATACACATTGGATCCCGAGCTTAAAAAATCCGAAAGCGAACTCATTCCCCTGCTTGAAAAACTGGTGGAAT
>JACRIF010000008.1 GCA_016220125.1 Candidatus Peregrinibacteria bacterium | reverse complement strand
CGTCTACCAATTTCGCCACCCGAGCACGTCGGCATTTTACACTAGGTTAAATTTCTGCGCCACGGATGGAAATTGAGTAGGTTGTAGGTGGTAGTTTGTAGCTTGTAGTAAAAATAAATGTGCCTACACACTACAAACTACAACCTACCCACTGATTCCTGTTTCCTGAGTCCTGATAGGGATGTATAATCCAATCTCGCGCAACAGTCGTATCACCCATTCGAAATCATGGTCCACAACTGGGACATCGTCGGCCACCAGCAACAGTTGTTGGGGCTGGAAAAAGACCTCCGCGACGGAAATGTGGCGCATGCCTATCTTTTTTCGGGACCCAAGCAGAGCGGAAAGTTTCGCGTGGCGCGCGCGTTTGCCGGCATTTTGCAATGCCCCAACGGTTTTTGCGGTGTGTGCAAAGACTGCAGGGCGGTTCTGGCGGGCACGCATCCGGACACCCTTTTTGTGAAAGACGAGGGCGAATCCATCAAAATCGACGAGGTGCGCGAGTTGATTCGCAAGACCCACCTCACCCGCCAGGGAAAAGTTCGGGTTATCCTCATTGAAAATGTCGAGCGCATGCCCCCCGAGGCGCAAAATTCCTTCCTCAAAACCCTGGAGGAGCCGCCCGAAGGCACCTTGTTCCTCCTCACCACCAACCATATCGACCAGGTGCTCCTCACGGTCCAGTCCCGCGTGCGGCACATTCCGTTTTCCACGGTCGATGATGCGGTGCTCAGGCAGTATTTGGTCAAAGAGTTCGGGGAGCGCCCCGAGATGGATGAGGCCATTGTCATGGCCCAGGGTCGCCCGGGGTTGGCCATCACCCTCATCCGCGAGCCTGTCGCCTTCGATCGCCACAAGGCGCTCTACAACCAGATCGAGACCTTTCTCAAGCGCAACGACCTGGTCCAAAAGTTTCAATTTGTCGAGGCGATCGAACAGGAGGACGGCGAAGTCGAATTGTTCCTCGATTCGCTCACTCGCTACCTGCGCAAGCTGGTGTTCGAATACATGAAAATGCCCCGTCACGCGCTGACGGGTCGGTTCTCCCTCGAGGATCTGGTGAATTTGTTTGAGTTTCTCGAGAAATCGCGCTATCTTATCGACAGGAACGTGAACCGAAAACTCGTGTTGGAGAATCTGATGCTCCTCACGGAGAAAAACTGAGACAAGGAGGCAACACCAAAACAAAACATCCGTGATTTTGTCACTGCCTATGCCTCAGCTCTATATCTTCATCGCATCATTGCTGGCAATCGTCGTCATTGTTGTTCGGCGCAACTGGATTTTTGAGCATGTGAAGCGGGCGCAGTTCGACAAGGAGGTCACCCAAAAGGTGAAAGAGCTCCAAAAGGAGCGGGTGAAAGAGGCATCCGACGAGCGCTTCAAGGAATCGTATTTGAAAGAGCAGTCGAAGAAAAAATACGACGTGTCCGAATTCAAAACCATTTACCGCAAGGCCGAGATGGCCATGGCCAAGAAACAGTGGAACGAGGCCAAGAAATTGCTGATCCAGTCCCTCACGCTCACGCGCGACGAGCTCCCGGTGTCCATCCGGCTCGCTGCGGTTTATATGGAAAGCGGCGATCTCAAGCGCGCCGAAGAGTTGTACAAGCGCTTGTCCGAAATGGATCCGAAAAACCCCGACATCTACGAAAACATGGGCAAGATCTACGCCAAGTGGAAGCAATACAAAGACGCCGTGGCCTCATATGTGTTGGCCATTGAGATCGACGAGAAGGACGAGAAAAAATGGGTGGCGTTGGGCCGTCTCTATTTCCTGTTGATGCGCCCTTCGCTTTCCGCCGAATGCTTCCGTCGCGCCGCTGAGCTTCGTCCTCGCGACACCGCCACTATTTTCCTGCTCGCCGAATCCTGCCGCGACGCCGAGGATTACGAAAACGCCTTGTTCGCCTACGAGCGGATTTTGACCATGGAACCCTACAACGAAAAGGCCCGCGAGGGCGCGCAGGACGTGCGCATCCGCATGAACGAGCTGGAGAAGGCGCTGAGCCGGTAGTTGGGGCCCTCACCCCGTCTCCGCAGCGAAAGCGCGTGCGGAGTCGGCCCTCTCCCACGATGGGCGAGGGATTGTTTATTGTTTTTGGCGTAAAATTTCCACTCCAAAGTTTCTCCTCCTCGCATGAGGAGGAGTACGGCGGAGCCGGGAGGTGGTCTTAGCGTGGGTGTTTTCCCTCAATGCATTTTGAGTTTTTGCCTTTTCGACTTACGATGGTCTGAGTGTAAATTTAAATTCTTTTTCCTATGAAGCACTTTGGTGATCAACTTTCGTATCGCATTAAGGAGCTCCAGAATCCCTCGATGGTGGGCTTGGATCCCCGGCTCAAGGATATTCCCTCGTACCTGAAGGACGAGGCCATCAACCAGTTCGGCAAGACCCCCGAGGCGGTCGCCGCCGCGATCCTGATGTTCAACCGCGGGCTGATCGACGCGATTTTCGACATCGTTCCCGCCGTGAAGCCCCAGATCGCCTTTTACGAGCAGTACGGCCATGCGGGCCTGAAGGCCTATGAGGACACCATCGCCTATGCCCAGAAAAAGGGCATGCTGGTGATTGGCGATGCGAAACGGGGCGACATCGGCTCCACGGCCGAGGCCTACGCCGACGGCCATTTGGGGATGGTTGATGTGTTCGGCGCTCCCACCCCCATGATGAATGCGGATGCGCTGACCGTGAATCCCTATTTGGGCACCGACAGCATTGCGCCCTTCACCAAAGTTTGCAAAGAGCAGGGAAAGGGCATTTTCGCCCTGGTTCGAACTTCCAACGAGTCCGCGGACGAGATTCAGGGTCAGCCTGTGGGCGACCAGATGATGGACGAACTGGTGGCCGGCTTGGTCGAAGGTTGGGGCCGGGATCTGATCGGCGAAAGCGGCTATTCATCGGTGGGCGCCGTGGTCGGGGCCACCTATCCCGAAGACGCCCACAACCTTCGTTTGCTCATGCCCAACCAGATCATTCTGGTGCCAGGCTACGGGGCCCAGGGGGGCACCGCCGAGGATGTGAAGCCGAATTTCCACGAGAATGGCACGGGGGCTATCGTCAACTCTTCCCGCGGGATCATCTTCGCCTACCTGAAAGACAAAGTGAACGAGCGCGCCTACGCCGACGCCGCGCGCAATGCCGCCCTGCGGATGAAGGACGATCTGAATCGCTTGTTCTAATTTTTCTTTGGAACCGTATTAATTTTTTCATTCAGAGCCCCGCACTTTTGCGGGAGCGAAGAATCTCCCCGCCTTCTCGTTGCCCAACATGGTCGGTCGGTAGTTCGGGAGATCCCACGCTTCGCTCTGGATGAAAAACGAATGCCTAACACCTAATTCCTAACACCTAATACCTAGCATGGTTTTCCGCTTTATCCTGTTTTTCTGTGTTTTCATCTCGCTTTTGCTCGGCGCGCACTTCGCGCTCTACTTTTCCGCGATCCATTTTTTCGGCATCACCGACACAGGCTCTAAAAACATGATGCTGTGGGCCGTTTTTATCCTTCCGTTGAGCTTTTTCCTCTCCGCCCTGCTGATCCGCCTCCACGGAAACATCCTTTTTAATCTCTACTACCTCGTTTCCGCATTCTGGGTCGGGCTGTTGGTTCAATTGCTTTTCGCGACCGTTTTCATATGGGCCTTGGTCGGACTTTCACGGGTGGCGCATGTTCAATTGCCCCTCGTCCACATCACGTCGGCCGCTTTCGGGCTGGCGGTCGCGGTCGCGCTGTACGGCGTGTGGAATGCGTTTCACCCCGTGGTTCAGAATATCGAAGTTGGATTGAAAAACCTACCCGCCAGTTGGGTCGGCAAGACCGTGGTTCAGCTTTCCGATGTGCATTTGGGTGCCATCCATCGCGCCGGATTCATGGAAACCGTGGCTAAAAAGGTGAATGCGCTCAAACCCGATCTTGTTTTGATCACCGGCGACCTGTTCGACGGCATGGATGGCGACCTGACTGGCTTCATTGAACCGCTCGATAGCCTCCAGGCCAAGCAGGGGGTGTATTTCATCACAGGAAATCACGAAGGGTACTTGGGTCTCGAGAACGCGCTTCCGATCCTGGCCAAGACGAAAATCCGCTATCTGAAAGACACAGCCATCGACCTCGAGGGTCTTCAGTTGGTCGGGGTCGACTATCCACTCGCCGGGCTTGCCGACGACCCCCGATCGGTTTTTGAATCCACGGGTTACGATCCGAAAAAGCCGACCATCCTCATGTACCACACACCCACCAATGTGTTGCACACCAATGGGACACGGAGCGGTCAGCAGACCAGCACGTACTGGAAACCGGATATGAATTTTTCCTACGCTGCCTCCAAAGGCGTGGATCTGCAACTGTCCGGCCACACGCATCAGGGTCAGTTCCCGCCTTTCAGCTGGATTGCCCATTGGGTCTACAACGGCCATGATCATGGCCTTTTCACTGAAAATGGTTTCAATCTGTATGTGAGCTCGGGGGTTGGCACCTGGGGCCCGCCACTTCGCCTGTTCAATCAATCCGAAATCGTGGCGATCAAGCTCAAGTCCCTCTAGCCCGTTCTAAAAAAAGCCCCCTCCACATGGTGGAGGGGGCTTTCGTTGAATGGTTTAGACAATGTACGGCTTCGGCGGAATGGGCGGAGGCGTGGGTCCCGAATGCGGAGGGGTGAACGGGGCGGGAGGGGTTGGAGGCGTGGGTCGGGGCGCAGGAGTTACAGGGGTCGCGGGACCTTGCTGGGTCGCGGGCGCCATGGGCAACGTCCTGCGGGTGGTTGCCGCCTTTTTGGCTCCAGCGGGGGTCGGGTGCTTCTTCCCCTCGGGTCGCGAGCGGAACAGCAATTCCGTCTTGTGCGCCTCGATATCCGTGAAATCATCGGCCATGGTGATGAGCGTGTGGTTGGTGGTGTGTTTGAAAGCGACCACTTCAACCAGACAGCCCAGCGATTGTTGCAAATAGTTCACGAGCGGGCAGAAATCTCCGTCTCCGCTGATCAGCACGACCGAATCGACCTTGTGGCCAAGGCGAATAGCATCCATGGCGATGCCAAGGTCCCAGTCGCCTTTCTTGGCTCCCCCGAGGAATACGGTGAGCTCCTTCTCTTTCACCTCGAAGCCGGCCTCGTTCACCGCCTCGAAGAAGTTCACCTTCTCGCCCGCGGCCTCGGCGTTGATCACATAGGCGATGGCGCGCACCAGCAGGCGGCCGTGCGTCACATGCTTGAGCAGGGCCTTGAAGTTGACTTTGGTGCTGAATAAATTGCGCGCGGAATAATAGATGTTCTGCACATCCACGAGCACGGCGACTCGTTGGTCAGGGTTTCGGACGATCATAGGGTTTGTTTAGATTTAATGCCTTCACTATATCACAGCACCCCAGCTAATCCGAATATAAGTGGGGCTATATAATTTTGAATATGAAAAATACCTAAAAAATCAAAAACTATTTTTTTGTTCTTTGGCTTGGTAATTAGAACGCGATTTCCGACTACTTATTAAAATTATTCTTCTTTGTTGGATTTTGCTCAATTATCTTTAGGTCTGAACCCTCTTTTCTCGTAGCATCGATGCTTGGAGTTTTAAATTGAGAATTTGCAAAAAATACATCATTACTTGTAAATATTTGCTTTCGTTCGACAGCAATATTTTTTGGATTGTTAGTCGACGTGAAATTACTCATATAAATATATTAACACAAAAAATATTTTAATCAACTTTTCCAAAGTTGTTTTTCAGTTATTTCATAAATTTCATCATTTAGATTTTTTAATACTCCCTCAAAAAACGGGCTTTCAGCATTGAGCCCGCCAGGGGTTGGATAGACCACAGTCAGCATGTTATTATTGATGGTTATTCTGGAGCCTTTTGGATATGCGAGTTTCTTAAATGTTTGTTCAATGATTTTTTTTTGTGATATATCGGCAGTTTCAATAAATTTTATATTTATTTCATTTGAATTTCCTGTCGATGGAAGCGCGATTTGGAATGTTTCTCTTAACTCTAATTCTTTTTCATAATCTTCATAAAGTTGCCACATTAAACTATTCAAATCTGCACCCCCAGTTTTTTTGAAATTTTCTGCAAATGAAACCTTTAGGCCGAGATTCTTTGCCTCTTCTCTAGTGATGTGATGACCGTGGTAATATAATTTTTCAATCAGTGTCTCCGATATTTTTTTAATTTTTTTCCCATCAAATTTTCCTTTGTAATGTATTTTCAATATTTTTTTTGTGTCGTCCCGTGCCTTTAGGTAATGTCTATAGGCATTACCCAGGGCAAGTGGCCTAATGTCAGTGGCTAAAACTTTAAATATCTCGCCAATTTTTTCATTATCACTAATTTTGAATTTTTCAGTGATAAGGCTCTGGAAGCCCGCAATGTCTTCAACGGAGATTGGTGCGAGGTTGTTATTGATAATAGGGTTAAAAATGTTTGTGACGCTAGGATCAACCGGACCCAAATAGGCATTTTTGCCCATCACGATTTCATCTGCCCCAATCGAAATTGATGTAGCGCAACTAAAGGCATTGTAGGGAACCAGGATGCTGAATTTTTTTGTGAAAGAACGGATGAGGTTGATTAAGGCCCATGCCACTGTAGAAACACCACCGAGGCTATATATAAATAAATCTATATGTTCTAATTTCTCACTTCCTTTGTTTAGTACTTCATAAAAATATCTCAAGTCTTCGTGATCAATCATCACGCTCCTGAATTTATCTGTTATTACATAGGTAATAACTTTTGAGCCCCTAATTTCTTCAATCTTATTAATTAAAGATTTTCTTTGTGCGTAAGCCATACTTGAATTGAATTAATATAAATTTCTTTAGATGAATCATTGTTTTTTTAGTTTTTTTTGAGGTTTATTAAAAGTAATATTTCATTGAAAACATAAAAAACTAAATTGATGCTCAAAAAAATAACTGCAAATCCTGCGAGGTAGCCGTTATCGTTTTTTAGTCCTATCAACAGGGCTAGCCCAGGCACGAGGGTGGAGCCCAGCAATGGGAGAAATATGATTTCGAGAATGCGAGCAGCTCCCTTTTTATGCGTTTTTTTATTGAGATAGGACAAAGACCAATAAAGGGGTATCAGTGTGACCAAAACGGCAAGTGCAAGGATCAAACCCCCCTTCAATTCCACGAAAAGATCAAAGTTCGAATTCCATCTTACGGAATTTTTGTAGGAATTGATGATGAACAGTAGGGCCAATAGGGCTGCCAGCATGACGTTGAGCCACTTTTGGCTGCTGAGTTTTTGCTGAATTGCTTTAATCATAGTAATTGCTTATTTAGATTTTATTTCTGCCTTCTTTTTAGTGCCATCAGCCGATTGGGCAATGTTGGTGGAGGCTTTCGATTCAAGTTTCAGGTAGGATCGGATCTGTGGCCTCATTTCCCGCCAAAGTTGGTTCGTTTCTTCATTGTATTCATCATTCGTTTTATCCCCAAAGCCATTTTTTACTGCATTCATTCCCCTTAAAAAGTAGAATGACGATTTGGCCATTGAAAGCGCTTTGGGAATATTTTTGTAGGTTTTATCAGGCGCATGAACCAAAAGGGCATGGGTAGCAGGGTTCAAACCTTTATGTGAATAGGTGTCTTGAAATGTGTGCATTGCAGTGCCAAATTCTTCCAATGAACCATCCACCATAGCCTGACCAAGCCTATTCATTGCCTC
Source organism: Candidatus Peregrinibacteria bacterium (assembly GCA_016220125.1). Taxonomy (GTDB): domain Bacteria; phylum Patescibacteriota; class Gracilibacteria; order UM-FILTER-43-11; family UM-FILTER-43-11; genus FEN-1329. The sequence continues at coordinate 5,708 of JACRIF010000008.1, read as the reverse complement.
TTCTCTGGTGGCAAAATGATAATGCATGGTTGTTCCATTTTTCAGGTTCTCGGCTGATTGGGCGATATCCTGAGGAGTATCTAATTTTTGGGGATAAGTCGCAGGATTTACATCCGTATATTGATCGTAATAAGCCACGGTTGTGGATTGCTCATTTGAAAGGCCCGCTGCTAAGCCAAGGAAGTAGGTCAGATCATAATGGATATCCTCCTCATACATCCCCGTCTCATCCACATACCGTACTGGATTGTTCAGCACATAGCTGTACCCATTCAGCGCCTGCGGGTTCGACAAAACAGACTGAAGCGATTTTGAGCTCTCGCCGAGAAGCAAAGGATCAAGGCTCGCGAAGCGACCGAGGGCCGGATCGTAATACCTGGCTCCATAGTAGTACAGCCCAGTCTCGGAATCCAGTTCCTTGCCTGTGAAGCCGTGGCGCTCGTCGCCTGTGCCCTCGGTCACGCGCTCCTCGCCGAAGGGCAAATAATCCCGGCGCTCCACCACGTTGCCCTGCTCGTCCAACACCACATCGACTCCACCCAGGTGGTCGCTCAGATAATATTCGACCTTCTCCTCGGGGTCCACGCCCTTGGCCTGGGCCTGAGGAACCAGTAAGCTGAAGAGCTGGTTCCCTATTTTTCGGAGTTGGGCCATCACGCTGTCGTCTTTGACCACGAACACATCCAATACTTTCTCATCGACGGGGTCGCAATGGTTTCGGCCATCCTTTTTCACTTTGCAGTCGATGAATCGGACGCTGATTTTGGCTCCGGATTTGAATCCGTTTTTGGGTTTGATCAACAACGTGCGCGCATCGTCCGTTTTCTCGAAGTCGAAGCGGGGATGGTCGGACACATACACTTTGGTGAAAGGTTTGTCCGTGTATTGCTTGAAGTGGACGGGGCTGTCGACTTCGTCCGAAATGAACACGGTGTCGGGGGTCATCAGCAGGCTGGTGCGCAAAATTTGCCCGGCCTTGTTGCGAGCCACCACGCGGTAGGTGTGGCGCGCGCCTTTTTTCACTTTGTCGGTGAATCGGTTTGCTGTGGGGTCCGCGGAGATCGTGGCAATTTTGAGTGCCGTGTTCTTGGCCGATACCGATGGGACTGGATCCGTGCTTCGGTAAACATCAAACGTCGCGACCTCCTTGCTCATCTTGTCCCACGCCAGGGTCGCCTTGCCGTTGCCGTAGGCGATCTGCAAATTCTTGAACTGCACGTTGGTCGTGGATTTGACCGTGGGCCAGAGCGGTTTGGGTGTGTTCATGCGGTCGCCGCTTTGGTTGTGGAACACAACATCCGCAGTCGCGACGGGCGTATCGGTTGTTCCATTTTTCTTGGCATCCTGAATCTGTGCGATCAGTTCCGCTTCCTGCGCTTGGCGTTCGATCATGCGTTTGGAAAGCAGGGTGTTCAGCGCAATATCCGTGGCGCCACCACCCGAGGTGATGTCGGTTCCGGTCATGTTCGAGGAGGAAAAGGCGGGTCGGGTGTAGGTGATGCTCAGTCGCACAGGATCGCTTTCGATTCCAAATCGGCTCACGGCTTTGACCTCAAGTGTATTTTCGCCTTCGGAAAGCGTGATCGTGGCGAACCAGACGGTCGTGTCGTCGGCCGGAACCGCCTCATGGCCGTTGATCCAAATGGCGGTGCCCGCGACCTTGGTTCCGCTCAGCGTGAACGGATTGGCCGAGGTCATGGAAGGCAACGGGTCGCTCGCTGGAGCAACAGGATCGTAGTCGAGCGTCAGCGTAATCGCCTCGCTTTCCAATCCTTCCTCGTCTTTGGTCGAAATGGCGAACGTGTTGTGCAGGTCGGTCAGGCGAACCGTGGCCACCCACACTTCCTCGGCGTCCATCGGCACCACTTCCCTTCCGTTGATCCACACGCTCGTGTAGGCGCGTTTGTACCCGGTGAGCGGGACAATCGTAAGGCTTGTCGGCGACTCTACGGGGTCGAGCGACGGCGCATTGATTTCATATGGGATTGTGAGCAGCACGGCGTTGCTTTCAATTCCGAACTCATTGCGCGCGATCACTGCAAATTGATTCATGCCTGTGACAAGCGTCAGGCTCGCGGTCCAATTCAACTCGTCATTGGCAGGCGCTTTTTCCTCTCCGTTGATCCAAATGCCCATGCCCGCGGTTTTGGTTCCGTGGATCGAAAGCGGATTGGCTTTCACGGGTTGGTCGAAGGGGTCCACAGTCGGCGTTGTCGCGACGTAGGCGATATTCATCTGAACCGAGGCACTCGCATTCCCCAATCGGTCCTTCGCCAAAATTTCAAAGGTATTCTGGGTCGAAGTCAGCGCTACGGCAGCCTCCCAATTCGTCTCGGCGTTCATGGCCACAGCTTCGGTTCCATTGATCCAAATGGCTGTGTTTGCGGCCTTGGTGCCCCTCAATGTTACACGGGTCGCGATTTGCGGCGACTCCACCAATTCAACCGTCGGTGCCGTGACTTCGTAATGCAGGGTCATCGTCACTTTTCGGCTCAAGGTTTCCGTGTCTTTCCAGGTGTAGAAATCAAACGCGTTGTCCCCCGGCACCAAGGTGGCGGAATACGTCCACGTGGTCTCGGGTCCCGCAGGCAGAATCTCGATGCCGTTGAGCCACAGCGCCAAGTCGGCGGGCTTGGTTCCTGTGAATGTTACAGCAGGGTCGGTGGGATCTTGGGTCACGGGTTCCACGGTGGGCGCGGGCACAGTTTTGCGCGTCACTTTGGCGATCTTCTGCTTGCCCGCGAAAACGTATTTCGTGTCCTCGTTCGGCTCCGACTCGAACAGGTCGCTGGCGTAAATCATGCTTTCGCCCGTCGCCAAATTGGTTTTTAGAATTCGCTGGCCCGCCTCGTCATACTGGTAGGCGGTCTCGTTGCCGATTTTTGTGATGCGCCCGAACTCGTCGTAGCTGTAATTTTTGCCGTCGCGCTGGGTCATGTTTCCAGCCAAGTCGTAGGCGAACACTTTCGGTCCCGCCTTGGTCACGGCATGCGGATTGTCGGTGTGGTATTCATAAGATCCAAGACCCGACTTGAACGTCATGTTGCCAATGGGGTCGTATTGGAAATTCGAAACCGTCAGTTGCTGGTTTCCCGCGTTGGTGTAGCGCGCCTCAAGCAATCGGTATAAGTCGTCGTAGCGGTAATCCACGGTCTTGCTGGTGATGGCGTTGCTCTCGTCCTCCAGTTTCATCAAATTTCCGACCGAATCGTAGTGGTACAAAAAGTCCTGTACGCGCGCCGTGCCAAACAACAGGCTCTTTTTCTCCGTCAGGCGATACAGTTGGTCAGGGTCGTAAACATTTGTTGTGACAATTCCGTTGCCCAAATTCACCTGGGCCAGCTGGCCCAATGGCGTGAAATCAAATTGGTCCGCGAAGGTTTTGCCGTCGCTCGAGACTTTTGAAATTTGGTGCGCGGAATCGTAGGCGTAATCCACGGTCATCCCATCGGGATAGGTCAGCGTTTTCACGCCACCCATCAGGTCGTAATCGTTGGCGAAATCGAACTGTTTTCCCGCAATGGTTTTCTGCTCCAAAGTCACACGGCCCAGCAAATCGTAGGTCGGCCGTTTCTCGTAGTTCTGGCCGATCACCGCGCTCAGCCGGCCAATCGCGTTCGCCCCCTGGTCGTACTGAAAGCTGAAGTCGATGCCGGGCTGGCTTTCCAAGTCCATCTGGGTGGCTCGGTCCAGCTCGTCGTAGGTGGTGCGAACGGCCTTTCCGTTGGCGTCGAACCGTTCAATCAAATTACCGTTCAGATCATAGTGGTAGCTCCAAACGTGTCCTGATTGTCCGGGCTTGGCCGCATCGGTCTGGGTGAGCCGATGACCGAGCGAATCGTAGGTGAAGGCGCGCGTGTTCCCGACCGCGTCCGTGAGGCTGGTCAAATTGCCGAGCGCATCGTAAACATAGTGTGTCCGATGTGCCTGCGCTCCGATATATTCCGTCACTTGCGTGAGTCGGCCACGCGCATCAAATTGGGTATCGTGCGCCTTGCCGTTCGGGTCCGTCACCGTTTGGTCCCAACCGTTATAAGCGGTCGTGGTGGTCCCCAGCGAATTGGTCACGGCGGTGGCACGGCCCAACGCATCGTACGTCATCGTGGTGCCCACCTTGTTCGCATCCACAGACTCAAAATCCGACACATTGGCAAAGAACGGTTGGATAGATTTCTTCATGTTTCCCCGTTCGTCGAAAATCGTTTCCGAGGTGACCCACTTGCCGTTCGAGGTTTCCTGTTTGGTCTCGATGGTTCGCCCCAAGCCGTCGGCGTAGGCGACACTTTCCACGGTTTGCCCGTCATCGTTGTGCGCAATTTGTTTCGAGGCGCGGGGCATCGAAGTATCGTTGAATTCAAACGTCTTTGTTACAACCAGGCTTCCCGGATTTTTCGGGTCGCTGATCTCCATTTTCACGGGCCGTCCCGCTCCGTCGTAAGTCTGTTTGGTCTTTAGTCCGTTTGCATCGGTGGTCTCCAACGGTTGGCCGATTCCAAGGTCCAAAATCGTATGGGTGGTGTGGCCCAGCGCATTGGTCACCGCGGTGGCATAAAGGTTCAAAGGGTCGTATTCGATGGTGGTCGAAAACCCGCGCGGGTTGGTTTGGCGAATCGGCAGACCGAAATCGTCGTAGTCCGTGGTCTGCGCCAAGAAGGTGTCGGTCGTGTTCAGCCACGTCTCGTTTTTAGTCGCATTGCCCTTTAGCACATCGCCCAAGGCGAGGTTGTCGTAGTACATCCGTTGGTCGCTCACTTGGTTTCCGCTCTGGTCCATGAGTTTCGACTCCGAAGCCAAACCAACCACATAGTTCGCCTGGTTTTGGGCGTAGGTCGTGGTTTGCCTTAGCAAGTCGTTGCCACTATCCGCAAACGATCCATCGTTTCCGTTCAAGGTTACTTCGCCGTAGTCCGTCACCACAGTCGGGTTGCCGAAACTGTCGTACTCGAACGCTTTGGCAATCGATCGCTTGTTTCCTGTCACAGGATCCACATCCGCCGTCACTATCTGTTTCTGGGTGACGAAAAATCGCCCGTTGCCGAGATCCGTTTTCTCCATTTTGCTGATCGAAAAGCGCACCAATCGGCCCTGGTTGTCGTAGGCTTCGGTGCGGTACGGGATGCCTTTCTTGCTGATGTGGTCGTCCCATTCGCCGTTGGCCGCATCGGCCACGCTGTTCTCGTCCTGGTGGAAATAGGTTGTGGTCTTGTAGCCCAGGGTGTCGGTTTTGGTGACCACACGGAACCCCGCGAACTCGCGGTTATCCGAGTTCTGGAAATAGAAATGACCGTCCTGGTACTGGTAATCAGTGGTGGTTGTGTTTCCCAGCCCATCATTGACCGTCATTTTCGTGAGCACCGCCACGTTGAGTGGCAGGTTGGGGTTCGCCTGAGTGTCATTTGCGGTCCGCAGCATGGCCGAGTTCTTGGTCTCCAATGCAATCGTTGCGCCCCCGCTGGTGTGAACCGTTTTCAAAAAATAAGGTCGGGTTCCTTGATTCAGGAATGTTTTTTTGGCCTCGGTGCGGGTGCCTCTCCACGATGTATCGATGGACAAAGCCGCCTGCAAAATATCCGGCAAGCCGTCTCCGTTCACATCCTCGATGCGAACGCCCCCATCGCTTTGGTTGCCGCTGGCGAACGAGCCCAGCGTCAGCGGAAACAGGTTGTTGTACGTCCTGAAGCCGTTGCCCGTGTTGATGTTGAGCAGGT
>JACRIF010000092.1 GCA_016220125.1 Candidatus Peregrinibacteria bacterium | reverse complement strand
GAACTCGCGGTTGGCGGCCATGGCCGCCTCAAGGGTTGCGGGTGTCATCCGATGGATCGTGCCCTCCTTTTCATAAAAGGAGCATCGCGACAGCACCTCTTCGGGAGCGCCTTTGGTCGCGATCCAGAAACCGTCCTCGCGCTTGTGGATCGTGGTCATCAGCTTGCGATCCGAGGTGAACAGGATTTCCTCGACGCGCGGATGCTGGCGATCCAAAACCTCCTTGCGAATCCCCGCCTTGCCCGCCAACGTCAGCAAGGCCACCTCGGTCGGATCCCCCACCGGTTCGTAACGGCCCTTCCCGGATTCGGAAAGGCCCGAGTTGTTGCACAGGGCAACAACCTTGAAAAGGGTGGTGGCGGCGGGAAATTTTTTCTGGCTTTTGCCATCGATTCTGAAAAGCCCCTCGGGCTTGTAGCCGGCGCCAGTGACCTCAATGGTCTGCCCGGGAATATAAAATCGTTGCACGGTCATTTCGTTCTTCGTGAGAGTGCCCGTCTTGTCGGAGCAAATCACCGTGGTGCTGCCAAGGGTTTCCACCGCCATCATGCGCCGGATGATCGCGTTCTTTTCGGCCATCTTGCGCATACCGAACGACAGGGAAAGGGTCATGGTGAGTGGCAATCCCTCGGGCACCGCGGCCACGGCCAACGCCAAGGCGACCACCAGCATATTGAACAGCGACGCCCCGCGGAAAACACCCAAGGCGAAAATCAGGGCGGAGGCCCCCAAGGCGATCAAGGCCAGATTCTTCCCCAAACGGTCCATCTTTTTTTGAAGGGGGGTCGGCCCCTCCTCCTGTTGGATCAGGGTGGCGATCTTTCCAAGTTCCGTGCCCATGCCCGTGGCGGTCACCAAGGCCATGCATCGCCCCTGCACAATGCGCGTGCCCGCGAAAACAGGAGTGTGCGGTTCCTTTTTGACGGGGGCGCTTTCCCCCGTGAGCATGGATTCGTCGGTCTTCAATGCCACCGACTCGGTGACCGTGGCGTCCGCGGGAATGGAATCCCCGGTCTCAAGCGAAAGCAAATCGCCGGGGACCACCAGCTTTGCATGGAGGTTGTGGAGCCTTCCGTCCCTGAAAACCGTGGTCATGGGCTGAACGATTCGCTTGAGCGCTTCCATGGCCTTCTCGGCCTTGAATTCCTGCAAAAACCCCATAAGGATGACAAATCCCACGATGCAGGCGGTCACCCAAAAATTCACGGTCTCGCCCAAGCCGTACGAAATCGCGGCCGCGATCGCCAGAATCCAAACGATGACGCTTTTGAATTGCCTAAAAAACACAACCAGGACAACATGCTCCTTCTTTTGGGAAAGCTCGTTGAATCCATGCCTCTCCAAAAGCGCAGTGGCCTCGTTGGAACTGAGTCCCTGAGGGATGTTTTTCTTGATGGGCATGGAATGTGTTTTTAATATCAACCGGCACCATTATAAATGAAAGGGTGGGGATGGGGAACCTGGCCTGAAATTCGGGCTTTACAGAAAGCCCGGGTTTTGATATTTGTTTAATGCCCACTCAATCATCGAATAATCGAGGATCGGCCATAGAGTGGATTACCTCATAATTTTAGCCTTATGTTCCAAGGAGACTGCGAATGCGGCGAAAACTGCGCACCCTGCGAGGAATGCGATTTCCCGGAGTGCGAATGCGTGTGCGAAAAAGAGGAGGAAGAGGAGGAGTTGGAAGACGAGGAGGAGGAAGGCCTATAAAGCGTGCTCTTTTAATTTTTGTTGACAAAAGAGGCAATGGGGTGATATCCTGCTGTCAGTCAAAAAGTAGCAGTCAGTAGAAATAAGTCAAAATATTTCTGCAACAGTCTAGTTTTTGCAATTTATTTTCTTATTTCTTTCTTATGAAAGGAGTTATCAAGACCCTTACAGATAAGGGATTCGGCTTTATTACCCCAGAAGGTGAGGGAAAAGACTTGTTCTTCCACTCTTCCTCCTTGGCCGGCGTCGCTTTCAATGAGCTGAACGTTGGTGACGCGGTCGAGTTCGAGACAGAAATGTCCCCGAAAGGCCCCCGCGCCGCAAGTGTGAAATTGGCTTAATTGTCACTTCAAACTTCAAAACCCTCCTTGGCGAAAGCCTCGGAGGGTTTTTTGTTGGTCCGTTGAATTATTTCGACTTCCAAATCAACTCCTCGGTCGGCTTTCGGCTCCGGGGAGCCTCCTCGCGTTCCTTCATCTTGCCCTCCAGGGCGTTGGAATCGCCTGGGAAGCCGATGGCAATCATGGCCATGGGCTCGAACCCTTCGCCGATGCCGAAGGCGGAACGGGCCTTGTCGGAGTCGAAACCGGCCATCTGGTGAAAGGCCAAGCCCATCGCAGTGGCCTGAAGGGCCATCAAAGCGCTCGCGGCGCCCGTGTCGTGCTGGGCGTGGCGATTGGGCTTGTGGTTGTGGTCGAAAAAAGTCTTGGCCACGCTAAGCATCAGCACCGGGGCGGTTTTCGCCCAGGCATTGCCTTCTTTGAGGCAATCGGCCAATGGGGCATGGATCGCATCCCCTTGAAACCCCACAACATAGCTCCACGGTTGTTCATTGAAGGAGGAGGGTGCCCAACGCGCGGCCTCCAATAGGGATTGAACCAACTCCGGGGAAAGGGGTTGGTTTGAATAGGACAAAGGGCTCCACCGGTTGGCGATCAGCTCATGGATCGGATGGCCGACAGGGGCCGGCTTTGAATGAATCATGGTTTTGGGATTAAATTCATTAATCAAATATAGCATGGCCTAAGTGCGGAACAAATTTGGATGTTCTGTGTTAGAATGATCCGGAAACTCTTAATTATTAATTCTTAACTCGTAACTCTTAACTGATTCATGGTCCACAAAGGTTTCTGGGGCAAATTGCCCAAGCCCATCATCGGATTGTCGCCCATGGACGGGATCACGGACGCCTCTTTCCGTCATATTTTGGCGAAGCACGGGAAACCGGATGTGATGTACACCGAATTCGTGAATGTAGAGGGCTTGGCCAGGGGGGCGGTCAAAATGCTCAACCATTTTATCTTCGAAAAATCGGAGCACCCCATTGTGGCCCAGATCTACGGAAATGAAATTGAATCGTTCTACAAGGTAGCCCTGATGGCCTGCCATCTGGGCTTTGACGGTATCGACATCAACATGGGATGCCCTGCCAACAAGGTCGCGCGCCGAAACTCGGGGGCCGGCCTCATCCGCGTGCCGAACCATGCCCAAAAAATCATTCGCATGGTGAAGAAAGCGGTCCAGGATTGGTCCGAGGGCATCACCTTGGAGGAGGCGGATCTCCGCCCGAAGAATATCCTGGCCTTGAGGAAAATGAGCCCGCGGGCGGGAGCGCGGAAAAAACTCCCGGTTTCCGTGAAAACCCGCACGGGGATCGACGCGATCATCGCGGAGGAGTGGGTGAAGGTGTTGCTCGAGGAGGAACCGGCGGTCATTGCCATGCATGGGCGCACCCTGAAGCAAATGTACACGGGGGATGCGAACTGGGAAGTGTTGGGAAAAGTCGCCAAAATCGTTAAAAAAACCAAAACCCTGTTTTTGGGGAACGGGGATGTGAAAACGCTGGAGGAGGCGAAACAAAGAATCGAAACCTATGGAACCGATGGCGTGCTGATCGGACGGGCGACCTGCGGCAATCCCTGGTTTTTCAAAAACCATATTCCGACACCCCATGAAAGGGCGAAGGTCGCGATCGAGCATTGCCGCTACTACGAAAAAGTGGTGGGCGGAACCGCCTTCTATTCGCTCCGCAGCCATCTGGGCTGGTACATCAAGGGATTCGACGGCGCGAAGGATCTTCGCATTCGCCTGATGCTCTCCAATTCAACCGAGGAGGTGGAGCGCATTTTTAACGATTTCTTTAAAAACAATAAAATATAGTTTATATTGTAAATAATGTAATTTAACCACTAACCCCTAACCTTATGATGTTCGGCAATTTTGCTTCCACCGGAAGTTTCGGCATGATGCACGCCTTCGGAGGCTTTTTGGGAATCGCGTTCCTGATCGGCCTGGTGTTCTTCTTGGCCTGGGCCATCATGACCCTTAAAAAGGATCAGCTGTTGCATTGGGCCATTCTCCTGGTCGCCATCGCGGCCATCGGATGGATCATGGGCGCCTCGCTCTTTGGTTTCCGTGGATACGGACCATCCTTTCAAAGGGGGCCTGGAATGATGTGGGGATCCTACGATTACGACAATCGGTAGGAAGGAATGACAAAAAACCGCAATTCCATTGATTTGAAACCATGGATCACGTTCATCAAAAAAAATCCTCCAATGGGGAAAAAACCATTTACTCCTGTCCCATGCACTCGGAGGTGCGGCAGGAAAGGCCGGGGTTGTGCCCTAAATGCGGCATGACCCTTTTGCCCGTGGGGAAAAATACGGTGCCGGAGCACGGGCACCATGAAATGGGGGAAATGAAGGAAGGCTTCAACAAGCACGAGGGGCATGACGTGAATGTGTTCGCGAAAAAATTCTACGCGAGCCTGCTTCTGACGATTCCGGTCATCCTCTATTCCGAATTGCCCCAAGGGTTTTTCGGATGGACCGCTCCGGCCTTTTTCGGATCGCAGTATCTGGATCTGATCCTGGGCTCAGTCGTTTTTTTCTATGGAGGCTGGGTTTTCATCGTCGGCGCCTGGCGGGAGTTGCGCGCCAAGCTCCCGGGAATGATGACGCTGATTTCCATCGCCATCACCGCGGCCTATCTGTTTAGCGCCTATTCGACCCTCTCCGGCGTGGGCCACACGCTTTTTTGGGAACTCACCTCGCTGGTCACGATCATGCTGTTGGGGCATTGGATCGAAATGAGGGCGGTCATGGGCACCCAAGGCGCATTGAAGGAGCTTTCCAAGCTGTTGCCCGACATGGCCGAGGTGGTTGATGGAAAAAAGACCCGCATGGTTCCACTGGAGGAATTGAAAATCGATGACGTGGTCCTGGTTCGGCCTGGCGGAAAGATCCCCGCGGACGGAACGGTGGTTGAGGGGAAATCCGATGTGAACGAATCCATGGTGACAGGCGAATCCAAGCCTATCGGGAAAACGATTGGAAACGACGTGATCGCGGGAACCATCAACAGCGATGGAATGCTTAAAATCAGGGTGGCGAAAATCGGCGAAAATACGTTTTTGTCAGGCGTCAAACGGCTGATCGCCGAGGCGCAGGCTTCCAAATCCAAACTACAAATGCTTTCGGACCGCGCGGCGTTTTACCTGACCCTGATTGCGATTGGGTCGGGTGGAATCACGTTCGTGGCGTGGATGGCGGTGGGCGCGGGGATGGTCTTTTCAGTCGAACGCCTGGTCGCGGTCCTCGTGATCACCTGCCCCCACGCCTTGGGTCTTGCGGTGCCGCTGGTGGCCTCCATCTCAACG
>JACRIF010000088.1 GCA_016220125.1 Candidatus Peregrinibacteria bacterium | reverse complement strand
CGCAAGCCCGGCGAGAATGGCATGGAACGCCACGCCTACGCCCTGCTCATGATGGAGTCGCTCAGGAAAGGCGAGCCGATCGACAAAGAAACCTACACCCTGTTGGACGACGACCCCGCCCTGTCGGCTTCTGGCGTGCCGGACGCGCACTGGGGCGATGGCAATTCGCGGGTGAACTTCAATTCGCGCGACCCTGCTAGTGTCAACGGCAATGCCCGCTTGCGTTCGGCCGTGGGGGGTGTTGTGAAACTTTGAGCTTTGGGCCTCGGCCCTTCCTCGGCCTTCGGCTTTGATTTTTTCGACGAGCGACACTAAACTCATGCCACCCGCCTTCGCTAAGGCTTCGGCGTACAGGTGCGGTGAATGGGCGCGCCTTTTTTGGCCACGTTTCAAAGCTTAGCCTCACGGAACACATCGGCAAAGCGTTGCACCCTTTGGTTCTCCGCGGGGAAAAACAGGAAAGGCTCCACGTCTTTGGCAAGGGCCGCGAAGTCGAGGTTTCCGCTTTGCCCCAGCACATACGCCCGCAGGGTCTCCGCGTCTTCGATTCCGAGTTTCGCCTTCAGATAGGCGTAATCCGGCCTCACGTTGAGCGAGAGCAAAAAGACGATGTCGTAGAAATCGCGGCCCTTGGGGCGCTTCCGCCCGAAGGCGGCGAAAATCTTTTGGGAAAAAAGGAGGGGCGCGGGTGTCACCGGGATCTGGGTGAACACGTCAAAGCGGTTCAGGGTCCGCAGTTCGGGCTCATAGCCGAAATGGTGGGGCGCGGTGTCGAGCTGGAGGGTGACGGTTTCGTCTTTCAGGGGCGAAAGGCCGTGCTCGAAAAGCAGGCCGGGGAGCCTGATGTAACAGCGGAAAGCCCCCTTGAAGACATTGCGCGTCGTCACCTCAAAACCTTCAAGCCCCAGCCCCTTTTCGACTTCGTCTGCGAGCGTGCCGAACTCCTTTTCGGTCAGCCCGAAGTTGTCAAAATCCAGGTCCTCGGAAAAGCGCGAGTTGCCGTGGACGATGCGAAGCGCCGTGCCGCCGAGAAAAGAGAGCTTGGCCGAAAGGGGCGTCGCGAAGACGATCTGCAAGACCTTATATTGCAAGTATTCCCGCAAAATATTCCGTCTGAAGGGGCGCAGGTTCTCGGGGTACGAGGCGATGATGCTTTCAAGATTCAGCATGATTTAAAAAGGTTACACTCATTAAATATTAGTCAGGTAATGCGCCGAAGCTCCTGCGAAACGCTAGGAGCGAACCATGGAGCGTAGGTGCATTAAAAAGTCGTGGACGCGCCGGGCGAGGGCCTTGTTTTTGAACAGGGCCAGATAACGCTCCAGTTTTTCACTATCAACAAGTCTCAGAAACACTTCGGCATTGAAACGGAGGCCTTCAAAATCCTCCGCTGTTTTGAGTTGGGGGTTCAGGTAAAAATAATCAAGCACCGCCTTCTCCGGTTCCGCGATCCTGTATCTAAGCGCGCCTTCGCCTTCGGCGCGCAGGCCGAACATAAGCGCAGGCATGACCTTTCGGTAAATGAAGGTCCCGAAAGGGGTCTTAATCATCGCGGTCCGCCGCGGGGTGACCGAGGTGAGGCTGTAAACACCCTCGGGAATAAAACCATAGTGAGCCAGCGCCGCCTCTAGCGAAATGGCCGATGGCACCACAAGGCGGTTGGCGATGGACGAAAGCAGGAACTCGTCACGATGCGCATCCGAGAAAACATAAAGCCCCTTGGCGATGCGGACGATGTAGCCCTTTTTGATCCATTCGGCCAGCCGCGCAGGGTAGAACCCGGGGCTTAGCTTGCGGATGTCCAGGGTTGTGAAAACCGGGAATGCCGCCAGTCGATTTTTTAGCTCCAGGAACTTCATTTTGGATCATTATTTTACTAAATATAGTAAATTCATGATCTATTATAACAAAATTGAGGGCATTCATCAAGTATTTAAATAGCCATCCAAAGGAATTGTACCTTAACGACCTTTCAAATCAGAGAGAAATTTGGTATAATAATAAGAATGAAACTTGAAACTTGAAATTTGCCCAATCAACGTTTACGAATATCCAATTTCCAGTTTCCATTCTCCGTAGTACTACGAAGGATGAATCAAATATCAAATTTCATGGTTAAAGACATCACCAAAACCCGGCTTGAAAAGCTCTCGGACCCCGACCTTGTGGAGTTCTCGGAGGAGCACCCCGAGCTCAAGGATCTGCTCGCGGAATCCCGCGAGGCGTGCAAAAGGAGCCTCTCCGAAAACGAGCTGGCCCGCGTCTTCGCCCGCTTCGACGCCGCCATCGAGGCTGTGATCGAAGGCAGGCTCCCGGCCATTTCCGCCTCCCCCGAGACCTCCGAGCTCCTCGAAAAACTCAAGCTCCGCGAACAGCACGGCGAACGGATCGAGACCCTCAAGCATTTCGGCTTCCTCGACAGATCAGGAAAGCCCAAGAAAGGCGACGCCCCGCATCCTGCGTT
>JACRIF010000091.1 GCA_016220125.1 Candidatus Peregrinibacteria bacterium | reverse complement strand
CGTTGCTCCTCGCGTCGCGCTTTCCGCTCCGCGGGCGTGTGCCGCCTTTTGCTTCCGGACTTTGGCAACTCAATGACCTTGGCTGCTGCCTTGGCAGGGCGATTCCACAGACTCAGGTACCGACCCAACTCGGGATCGGACTGAATTTTCTTGAGCGACGCAGGGTTGAGCAACCCATGGCGGTCCGGATCCGCGATCAACTCCATGACGACCACGGACCAATCCGGATCCTCCGCCATTTTCCCAAGCGCCACATCCACCAGACGATTCGCCTGGGCCGCGTTCAACCCCGGATTGTAGGCCAACTCCAAGGCGATTTTCCGGTTTCGCTCGGCCAATGGGAACAACGTTTCGATCACACGCGCATCGGGGATATTGCGCGCCATATTGGACACGGCCACGACCTCCTCCTCCCTCAGCTCACGGTTCGCCACGCGCGCCAAGACGTGGGCCACTGCGCTTCGGCCATTCGCCACAATTTGCTCATGGGAAAGGCCATAGGCCTTCGTCAGCTCCTTGGCGGTGAAAAATTCCGCATGCTGGAAAAAGGCGGGGTGATCCTTCAAGGCTTTTTTGACCACCGCCCGAGTGTCATTCAGCAACTGGCCCACAATTTCCCTGGGCAAATCCGTCGGATCGTTGCCCTCCACCTCGACCAACGCCAACACCTTCTCGATGTCCAAGCTGTCGTAAAACGCCTTCATGTCGGAAGGCGTACCTTCCTGGGCGGCGTACACCAGCAAATCCTTGGCCTCCTTGGCCAAAAACTCTTTTGTCGGAACCTCTTGGGATGTCGTGCGGGATTCGGGGGACATAAAGTGAGGGTTAAATCTGATTATTATAACATAATTTTTAAATTGTAGCAATTCATGCTTCCACCCTAATGAAAAACGCCTCTTCCGTTGAGGCGCTCATGTGATGGGTCTATTTTGCTTCGCTCACATCAAATGCGCCTCAAGAGAGGATACATCTTAATGACGAGGGTAAAGCAGTTGTGTCGCATGTGGGTTTGGCTAACTATTTTTGAATTCTACCAAAAAATTCCCAAAAGTCAAATTGAAACCTCCATTTGGTAGAGGAAACAGTACACAGGACTCAGGATTCAGCTGTTTCCTGAGTTCTGACTTCTGAGTCCTGTTTTCGTCTCTTGTTTTCAGAGTGAAAATCTGCTATAATATTAAGATTTAATTTAAAGCCAAATCGACCTGAACAAAAAAATCCTCAAATTCGCCGGGCTTGGGATCGGAATCTTCTTGCTCATGGCCCTATTGGTGGGCCAGGGATTTTTCATGGGGATCCAACGGAGCCTGCAAAACCGGTTCTATGATTTCGCCTCGGCCTCGCCCGAGATCGTGGTGGTGGCCATCGACGAGAAAAGCCTGTTGCCCGAAAATCTGGGGCCCCTTCAAAAATGGAAACGGGAAACCTACGCCAAGGCTCTGGAAATCCTGAACGACAAGGGCGTCGCAAGCGTTGGAATCGACATCACCTTTCCCGATGCCTCGAGCCACGGCACGGAAGACGACCAGCTATTCGCCGACGCCCTGAAACAATATCCCAACACGGTTTTGGCGGGGCGGTTCTTTTTCGAGAACGGCCAATCCCTGGCCGAGTGGCCCAACGCCACGCTTTTGACAGCCAACCCGACGGTGGGCTGGATCAATGTGAGCTTGGACGAGGACGGCTTCGTTCGCAAAATCCCGCTTTTCAACGCCGTGAAGGACAAGGTGACCGAGGCCTTTTCGCTGCAAGTGGCGCGCAAGACGCTCAAGGCGGCACCCGAGGATTCCCGCATCAAGAACGGGTTTTTCAAATTCTCGAAAAACCTCGCGATCCCCGCGATCACCCTGCGCGACGCGGCCACCCAACGAGACAGCCACTTCATGTATGTGAACTATTTCGCGGAACCGGGCGGATACGCCCGCATTTCCCTGAGCGACCTGCTTGCGGGGAAAATGATCGACAAAAAGGGGCGCACCGTGGATCTGAAAAACAAAATCGTGCTCATCGGACCCACCGCCATCGACCTGCAGGACCAGTATCTTTCGCCGGTGAGCCAGGGAGTCAAGATGCCCGGAGTCGAGATCCACGCGAACAGCATCCAGACCCTGATTTCGGGGAAATTCCTGCGCGACCAATCCCCCGCCAGCCTCTGGACCACCCTTGTGGCATTGTTGCTCGTCAATCTTTTTATATTTTCCAAACTGCGCGTCCGGTTTGCCATCCCCCTGCTTTTTTTGGAGCTTGTGGGAGTGGTGGTGGCCGGTATCACGGCCTACGAAAGTCGCGTGTTCCTGAATGTGGTGTACCCCATCCTGATGGCAATCCTCACCTTTGTGGGGGTGTTTCTGCTCCGGTTCATCCTGGAGCAAAGGGAGCGCAAGTTCGCGGAAAAAGCCTTTGGCCAGTACGTGAGCAAGGATTTGGTGGCCCAGATCCTGAAGGATCCGGATTCGCTCAAATTGGGTGGCGCCCGGCGCAATGTGACCGTGTTCTTCTCGGACATCGCCGGATTCACCTCGATCTCGGAAAAAATGGAGCCTGAGCCCCTCGTCCGCTTCCTCAACTCCTACTTGGGCGCCATGACCAACATTATCCTTGGCCGCCTGGGAACTTTGGACAAATACGAAGGCGACGCCATCATGGCCTTTTGGGGAGCCCCCATTTCAATGGACGACCACGCCGTGCGCGCCTGCCACTCCGCCCTGGAGTGCCAGCAAAAGCTGGAAGAGTTGCGCCAGGAATGGATCGCCCAGGGGCTCCCACCCTTCCGCGTCCGCATCGGCATCAACTCGGGCGACGCCATCGCGGGGAACATGGGGTCGGAGAGCCGCTTCGACTACACCGTGATGGGCGACAACGTGAACCTGGCGTCGCGCCTCGAAGGCATCAGCAAGCAATATGGCACGGAACTCATCATCGGCGAAAACACCCAAACCCAGATCGGCGACGCTTTTGTCTGCCGAGAGCTGGACCTCATCCGTGTGAAAGGGAAGGAAAAGCCCGTGCGCATTTTCGAACTGGTGGGCAAGCAGGGCGAAGTCGGCCCCGACACGCTGGGCAAGATCAACGAATTCCACCAGGCGCTTGCGCTTTACCGCTCAAAAAACTTTGTCGCGGCGCAAGCCAAATTCCAAAACATCCCGAACGACCCGGCCTCGGGCGTTTTCGCGCACCGGTGCGAGGCATTCCTGAAAAACCCGCCCCCCGCGGAATGGGATGGAGTGTTCACATTCACGGAGAAATAAATCCAAATGGACCACAAATGGATGAAAAATTGACGCTAAAAACCTAAAACAAAAACCATGAATCCCAACCAACCATCCTCAAGACCGCAAAATGAAATCCTAAAAGCAAAAGCCGCCGTGCTTGAGTCGGAGGCCATGAGCCTCATCGAGGATACCGAACAGCGTCTGAAACGCGAGAAAGACCTGGAGACTCTGAAACTACTCGAACTACGCCGCCAAGAACTGAGGAACATTTTGTTTGCGCTCATGCGCCCAATGGAAAAACACATGGCCGACACCGAGGCTCGGATCAAAATGCTTCAGGAAGATCCGCTCTCAGTCGGAAGCCACTCATTTCTGCTCGCCCCGCGGAATAACGCGCAGGCCGAGAATGGGTCGACCCCCTAATCCATCCTGCGGAAAATCACACGACAATTTAATGCACCATTCACCCCACAATCATCATTGATTCCCATGGCACCAAAAACCCCACAAGAACGAGCCGAGTTTTTGCTTCGGGAAACCGAAGAGAGACTTCAGGAAATTCAAAAGCTCAATTTGGAGAAAGCGGAACTCGAAGCCCAAACCGAGTGGCTCGACGCGCGACGTTTGGAGATCCGCAACATCCTGACCTTCGCCGGCGAACCCGATGAAGAATTTCAAAAAACCGCCGACGAGCGCATCAGCGCGTTGGAAAAAGACGCTTGGGGGGTTGGCCTTCACAGCCATTCCATCAAAACGAAAAAACCATCCAGTGGTAAGCTATAAGCGATAAGCGGTAAGCTATAAGCTAGATCGACCACCAGTAAACGATGAAACCGACCGCAACGATCAGCGTATTCCGGCCCATCATGCGCCAGTCGCGCACATAGGGTTGGGGCTTTTTCGAACTGCGGTACGTCCAACGCGAAACGTCGTAGAAATAAGTAGCGAGGATCAGGATCAGGAAAAAATTCACCAGCGATAAATCCTGATACATTCGGAGCCAGCCCCCGCCAAAATCGGGCGAGAGGCCCCTAAGCCACACCCATGAGGAGCCAACAATGACCACCATATGGCCGATCTGGTCCAGCACATAAAACAGGAAACGATTGGCCTTTTTAAAGTTCCGATGAATCAACACCTTGCCTTGATCCAAGACATTGTGGGTCACGAACATGGTGCCGATGGCCCACCAAAAATTCGGTTGCAAAACAAAGGGCAATCCGAGGAGCACCGATGTCAGCACATGCATCAGGCTATGCAACACAATGCCCGCAAAATGCTTCGACTTGTACGCCACCATGCCATCCGACTGCAACGGATAGTCGGCGAGAAAGTGCGCCAGGATGAGGTGAAGGGTGATATCCATGAAAAATAGTGTCTAGGGACTAGGGGCTAGAGACTAGTGCATTTTCTGAAAACTAGCGGAAGCCTCCATCCAAAAAACATTTATTTAGAATACGGAATTGGCGCGCTTCACAACCTCGTAGCTGACGCGGGAGGCGATGGTGCTGTTGGTCTCCATCAGATGCATGAAATCCTGCTTGCTGAGGGTCAACACCTCGACATCGGTGACGGTTTTCACGGTCGCGTTGCGATGCTCGTCGGAGACGAGGGCCATTTCGCCGAAAAAGGCGCCATCCTTGAGGACGGCGACGATCGTGTTGTCGCGGATCACCTGCACTTGGCCGCGCTTGATCACATACATGATTTCGCCGGGATCGTTTTCGGAAAAAATGACATGCTCCGCGGGGAAGTAGTCCATTTTCACGGTTTCCGCGATCTGCTTGAGGTCCGCCTCACCCAAATCCGCGAAAAAGGGGACGCTTTTTAGGATTTCAATCATGTTTTGGTGTGTGTTAGTTTTTATCTCTAAACATTATACCATACTTCTTGCCTTTTATCAAAAGTTATGTTAGGGTCGAAAAACAGGGTCAATTTCCCTCTAAAAAGTGCTTAAGTGCCCAAGTTCGTAAGTGCTTAAGTGCTAAATTCCGAAAGTGATAGGTGACAAGTTCCCAATTCCAATAACCCCTCCCAATCGTGCAACGAATCGTTATTAAGGGCGCACGCGTCCACAACCTCAAGAACATCGACGTGGAGATTCCGCGCGACCAGCTGGTGGTCATCACCGGGCCTTCGGGCTCGGGCAAGTCGTCGCTCGCGTTCGACACCATCTACGCCGAAGGCCAGCGCCGGTACGTGGAAAGCCTGAGCACCTACGCCCGGCAATTTTTGCAATTGATGGAAAAACCCGACGTGGACTCCATCGACGGCCTTTCGCCGGCCATCTCCATCGACCAGAAGACCGCCAGCCGAAACCCCCGCTCCACCGTGGGCACCGTGACCGAAATCTATGACTATTTGCGCCTGCTCTACGCCAAGGTCGGGCATCCCCACTGCCACAAATGCGGAAAAGTGATCAGCAAGCAATCGCCCAGCCAGATTGTGGATATCATCGCCGCCATGCCCGAGGGCAAGCGCGTGATGATTTTGGCGCCCATGGTCCGCGACCGGAAGGGCGGACACGAAAAAGTATTCGAGAAAATCAAAAAGGAAGGGTTTGTGCGCCTCCGTGTGGACGGCGAAAACCACAGCATCAACGAGGCGATGGCCCTGGACCCCAACAAAAAGCACACCATCGACGTGGTGGTGGACCGCCTGGTGGCGCATGACCTGAAAAAAAAGTCGGTCACGATGAAGTCGGGGCAGGTGATCGAGGAGAAGAATGAGGACCGCTCGCGCATGGCCGACTCGGTGGAAACCGCGCTGAAATTCGGTGGCGGAACCATCAAGATTTTGGACGCCGACACCAACCACGAAGAGGTGTTCTCGGAAAACTTCGCCTGCGACCATTGCGGCACCTCCGTGCCGGAGATCCAACCCCGCTCCTTCAGCTTCAACTCCCCCCATGGGGCCTGCCCGGATTGCCATGGCCTTGGCGCGAAACTCAAGATCAACCCCGACATGGTGATGCCCAACCCGCGCCTGACCATCGCCGAAGGGGCGATCCTGCCCTGGTCCACCTCGTCGATCCGCCTGGGCTGGTACACCCAGCTTCTCAGGGAAGTGGGCAAGAAATACGGATTCGACATCCAAACCCCGGTCGGAAAACTCACCGCGGAGCAGGTGAAAATCATCCTGTACGGCACCGGCGAGGAGAAATTCCACGCCACGTACACGGGCCAAAACTCGAGCTACGACACCATGACGCACTACGAGGGTGTGATCCCCAACCTTGAACGGCGCTACCACGAGTCGGATTCGGAATACATCCGTCGCACCATCGAGGAGTTCATGGAGGAATTGACCTGCGAGACCTGCATGGGCAAGCGCCTGCGCCCCGAAATCCTGGCCGTGACGGTCGGCGATCGGAGCATTTACGACGCCACCGCCATGTCGGTGGACAACGCGCGCCATTTTTTCGAGCGAATGCTGCCCGAAAGCGACGAGCGGATCCTGACGGATTCGGAGTATGCCATCGCCAAATTGATCGTCACCGAAATTTTGAACCGCCTGCGCTTCATGCACAACGTGGGGCTTTCGTATCTGACGCTGAACCGCGCGGCCGTAACGCTTTCGGGCGGAGAGGCCCAGCGCATCCGTTTGGCGACCCAGATCGGCTCCTCATTGCAGGGGGTGCTTTATGTTTTGGACGAGCCCTCCATCGGCCTCCACCAGCGCGACAACGACCGGCTGATCAGCACTATGAAGAACCTCCGCGACCTCGGCAACTCGGTGCTGGTGGTGGAGCACGACGAGGACACCATCAACGCCGCGGACTACGTCTTGGACGTGGGCCCGGGCGCCGGCAAACACGGTGGCGAAGTCATCGCCATGGGCACGGCGCAGGAGATCATGCACAACACCAAATCCCTGACGGGCGACTACCTTTCCGGGCGCAAGAAGATCGAGATCCCGAAAGTCCGCCGCAAGGGAAACGGGAAATATATCGAAATTTTGGGCGCCACCGAGCACAACCTGAAAAACGTGGATGTGAAAATCCCGCTCAACACTTTTGTCGGTGTCACGGGCGTCTCGGGTTCGGGCAAGTCGTCCCTCATCAACTATATTCTTTGCCCCGTGCTCAACACCAAGCTGAACCGCGCCAAGCAACGGGCCGGCGCGCACCGCGAGATCACCGGCGTCGAGCATTTGGACAAGATCATCAACATCGACCAATCCCCCATCGGGCGCACCCCGCGGAGCAATCCCGCGACCTACACGGGCGTGTTCACGGAAATCCGCGAACTGTTCGCCTCGACCACCGACGCCAAACTGCGTGGCTACAAGGACGGGCGCTTCAGCTTCAACGTGAAGGGCGGCCGTTGCGAGGCCTGCAAGGGCGACGGCATCGTTCGCATCGAGATGCACTTCCTGCCCGACGTGTACGTGCCCTGCGAGATCTGCAAAGGCAAACGCTACAACGCCGAGGCGCTCGAGATCACCTGGCATGGCAAAAATATCGCCGACGTGCTCGACATGACCGTCAGCGAGTCGTCTGAACTGTTCGATGCCATCCCCCACATCAAGGGCAAGCTGAAAACCCTCGTGGACGTGGGCCTGGGCTACATTCGCCTCGGGCAAAGCGCCACCACGCTTTCAGGCGGAGAAGCCCAACGCGTGAAGCTCGCGACCGAGCTTTCCCGCCGAGGCACGGGCAAGACCATTTACGTGTTGGACGAGCCCACCACCGGACTGCACTTTGACGATGTGAAAAAGCTCCTCACGGTTTTGCAGGCGCTCGTGGAAAAGGGCAACACCGTGGTGACCATCGAGCATAATTTGGATGTCATCAAGTCCGTTGACCACATCATCGACCTAGGGCCGGAAGGCGGCGATTTGGGAGGGCACGTGGTCTGCGTCGGCACCCCCGAGGAGGTGGCGAAATGCAAAAAGAGTTATACGGGGCACCATTTGAAGAAGATGCTGGAGAAAGAATGAAATACGGTAGGGGTTCAAAATTTTGAACCCCTACCGATCGGTTAAACACCCAAACCCATGCCCGAATTCCTCGACATCGTCGATGCCAACGACCAGGTGATCGGCAAGGCCAGCCGAGACGATATTTATAAAAAATCCCTGTGCCATCGGATTGTTCATGTGCTCATTTTCGACGAGCAGGGCAACTTGGCGCTCCAGCTGAGGAGTAAGCGGGTTACCTTTTGCCCCAGCCACTGGTCCACCACAGTGGGCGGCCATGTGCAAACGGGCGAGAGCTATGAGGAAGGCGCCTTGCGCGAGTTCGAGGAGGAACTGGGCACCACAAACCCTCTCGAATTTTTCAGCAAGGATTGGTACGAGGCCAATGACCTCCGCAAATTCCTGACCACCTACAAAACCGTTTACAGCGGGCCTTTCAACCCAAACCCGGACGATGTGGAACGGGTGGACTTCTTTTCCGCCGACGAGATCAAAGACATGATCAACAAGGGCGAGAAGTTTCATCCGGAGCTTTTGTTTTTGCTGAAGAAATATTTTTTGAAAGACCGATCTCAGAACTAGGCCACATTAATAAGCAACGAATGGGATTAAGGGCTGTTTACTTTTTTCCTACTTTTTGGTAGTATAAATTCATACTACTTATTTTCTTTCCATGAAATCCGTCAAAGAAAAAATCTCCATTTCCATCGAATCCAGCCTTGCGAAGATTCTAGATGAAAGCGCCCAGTCCTCGGGAACCAGCAAAAGCGCGCTGGTCGAAGAGGCGTTGCACCAATGGGTGGAAAATCGGTTGGCGGAAGATGCGCGAGCCACTGCCAAAGCCACCTTTGACGACTTGCCCAGCGAAGACAAATGGACCCAGTTACAACCTAAATGGTAAGTCATGAACCCGATCCTTCAAGGAGACATATTTTTGGTAAATCTGAATCCCGTTAAGGGCCATGAGCAAGCGGGCCTTAGGCCAGCCTTGGTCATCCAACAAGACACTCTCAACCATTATTTGAACACTGTCATCATTGCCCCCATCACCTCGAATCTGGTGCTCAAGGGGAAGCTGACCACCCATTTTTTGCCCAAAAAGGAGTCGGGGCTAAAACAGGACTCGCTTATCCTTCTTTATCAAATCAGAACGCTGGACAAAGAAAGGCTCCTCAAAAAGGTGGGGCGATTGGAAGCGGTGGAATTTTTTGATCTGAGGGCGAAACTG
>JACRIF010000087.1 GCA_016220125.1 Candidatus Peregrinibacteria bacterium | reverse complement strand
GTCTAACGTATCCTTATGCTCACCATTCTCCTTTTAATCGTGGGGTTCGCATTGCTCGTGAAAGGGGCAGACTGGTTGGTGGAGGGGGCCAGTTCGATCGCCAAGCGACTTGGGATTTCGGATTTGGTGATCGGCCTGACCATTGTGGCGTTCGGCACCTCAACTCCGGAACTGCTGGTCAACCTGATCGCCAGTTTCAAGGGGAATTCCGAAATCGCCATCGGCAACATTGTGGGAAGCAACATCGCGAACATTCTGCTGATTCTGGGCATCTCGGCATTGATCTATCCGCTCGAAATCAAAAAAAGCACCACCTGGAAGGAAATACCCATGAACCTGTTGGCCACGGTGATCCTTTTTTTCATGGCCAATGATATGCTCATCGACAAAATGCCGGCTTCGTTTCTTTCGCGGATAGACGGCATGGTTTTCATCGGTTTCTTTCTGATCTTCCTGGTGTACACCATAGGCTTGGCAAAGGCGGAGCATGAGTCGGAGGGGGGCATAAAAAAATACTCGATGTCCATGGCTCTGCTGATGACTGTGGGTGGGCTCGTGGCACTGACGGTTGGAGGAAAATGGGTGGTGGACGGCGCCGTGGCGCTGGCGCGATTATGGGGAGTGAGCGAATCGTTCATCGGCCTCACCATTGTGGCTGTGGGGACAAGCCTTCCCGAGCTGGCAACATCGGCCATGGCCGCCTACAAACACAAATCCGACATTGCGATCGGCAACATTGTGGGCTCAAACCTGTTCAATGTGTTCTGGATCCTCGGCGTCAGCGCCATCATCCGTCCCTTGCCCATCAACGCATCGACCAATTTCGACATAGCGGTGTGTTTCGGAGCCACGCTCCTGTTGTTCGTCTTCTGTTTCACGCCCCAACGCGACCGTCTCAGCAAACATGAGGGTATTGTGTTCCTTATGGGCTATATCGCCTATGTGGCGTATCTGATCAACAGAGGCTAGCAATTCAAATGACAACCATTCGGTCCACGACCTGGCTCACAATTCGGTCCACCATTTGGCATGATATTAGCCACCTTGTCTAAATGGGTCTTTGCCTGTAAACTGCCCGAGTGAATTTGCGAAGGCGGTTTATTTTCTATGTGAACTTATGAAAAGCGCATTCCGTTTCATTGTCACCCGAATACTGGCGGCAAAAGCGAAGCAGCAACTTAAAAAACACCGCAGCCAAGTCATCGCGGTGACGGGCAGCATCGGAAAGACCAGCACCAAAGAGGCCATCTACCATATTCTCAGCAAGCATTTCAAAACGCATCACAGCCCTAAGGGATTCAACACCGAGCTCGGAATGAGCTTGGCCATTTTGCAGGAGGAGGCATCGGGGTTCTCTTCGCCCAAAATGTGGCTTGGAATCCTCAAGCGAGCGTTCGCGAAAAACAAAACGCGCTACCAGAAAATCGTGCTCGAGATGGGCGCCGACAAGGCCGGCGACCTGAAAAAATTGGTCGCCATCGCGAAGCCCGACATTGGAGTGGTCACCAACGTGAGCCCGGTGCATTTGGAGTTGGGCCAATTCAAGGATCTGGACGACATCCGAACCGAAAAAAACAGCCTGATCCGGGATATGCACAAAGACGGGATCGCCATCCTTAATTTTGACGACCCTTTGGTGAAAACCATGGAGACCAAGGCCAAGGTGCTGAGCTACGGCACGGGCGAGGATGCGATGGTGAAGGCCAGCGACATCGAGATCACCAACAAGCATGTGAAATTCACGGTGACCTACAAAACCGACAGCGCGGAGTTCGCGGTGCCGGTGCTGGGCCGGTTCCAGATCTACACCCTGCTCCCGGCGATCGCGGTCGCCCTGGCGTTGGGCTTGAGCCTCAAGGAATGTGTGGCCGCCCTGAGGGATTTCCAATTGCCCAACGGACGGATGAACCCCATTCGGGGCATCCATCACAGCATGATCATCGACAGTTCCTACAACGCCTCGCCCAACAGCGTGGCTCGCGCCTTGGAATTGCTCGGCGAACTGAAGGCGGAGCGCAAGATCGCCGCCTTGGGAACCATGAATGAACTCGGGGAGCGCACAAAGGAGGCGCACCTCGCCATGGGCGCCAACGCCGCCAAAGTTGCCACCGAACTGGTCGCCGTAGGCCAGGAGGCCGCCGTCATCAAACAAGGGGCAGTCGAGGCGGGCATGCCCGAAACCAAGGTGCACACCTTCTTCAGCTCGGAGGAGGCGGGCGCCTTCCTCAAGGATTTCCTGTTGCCCAACGATCTGGTCCTCGTGAAAGGCTCCCAGAACCGGGTGCGCATGGAGCATCTGGTGAAAATCATCATGGAAAATCCCGACCTGGCCAGCCAAGTGTTGTGCCGGCAGGACAAGGCCTGGGAAAAGATTTGATCCCCTGCTTTATTCCCAAGCCCCATCAATCCTTAAATGACGAAGGAGCCTTTTTTTGGTAAAATGGGATTTCGTCAAAAGAAAGCGTGCCATTTTAAAACTTTTCCAGTATTTATGGATACTCCAAAATGGGGATCGCCCAATGAGCGAGCACTTCGTGAAAGTGACCTTCAAGTCGAACCCAACAAGCTCGACTCAACCGCACGCCTCAAGATGAAGCGGGTTCTCGGGCACACTGAGGCAACAGGTCTGCCAACGATGGGAAGCGCCCATGTTTTTTTCAGCAGAAGGGTGAAAATCATTGAAAGCCGTGTGCTGTCGAATGAGATTCGGCAGTTTCAAATGGAGTTTTTGGATGACCCCAACGCCCATGAAGAGGCGTCAACCGAGGCCAAGGGAGCGAAAAAATGGATCGGGGATTGGATGCTCAAACGAATGGTTCCCATTGATGAATAAATTAAAAAAACCTTTCAAGATGAAAGGTTTTTTTAGACTCCCACCAATGACACCATTAAAACTTAGCCGTCCAGAATCGATGAACAATTTCAGACGACTAAACTCTAACAAAACAACGAAACGTGTGGCCAAGCTCATCCACCGAAGCGGACAAGGCATGAACTTTGGTTTTGGTTTTGAAGAGCTTTAACGATCCTGTTTGGTCTGGTGCCATGCGTTTTGCGGATAAGCGCAAAACGATGCCACTTGCCGCGGACTGAGCTAAAAAGGCTGAGACAGCGGAAAGTGAATTGAGCAACAGACAGAATCCTGACTCACCTTGGGCCTGCGCGCAGTGCACGGAGGCGGATGGAATTCGCCCAGCCCCGAAATACATCGGGGGGACAAAAACCAAGCTTCCAGGAGGCCACCGATCCGCAGACCAGCGAAAACCCGGAATCCCAAGCGAGGCGCGGCACCATGGGTGAGAGAAGCCCACCTGAGAACAAGTGGCCGGGCCGGCTTAAAAGCCGAACTCCAGATGCCAAACATTTGTTTTTGTTTTCTCAGGCAGAATCCTCTCGCCAACGGTCGTTTTCAAAGATCAACGAATCAGATTATTATACCAAATTTTCGTAAATTGTGCAACTGATTTTTCCCTCTTTTTCTTAAGAGGCGATGGAAGAAGTGAGTCGAAAAAAATGGCTTGCCTTCGCCACCAATGGAGCACGCCCCCACTTTTGACAAATAAAACCATCATTATACAATGAGGTTGGAAATTAAATTCTATTTAAGAACGCTTTCCTGTAACGCTCGAGTGACCCAATGGACCCCGCCGCCTCTGATTTGAAACCGCAATTTCGATTCCCGATCTCTCAAAAAATTCGACCGATTATCGACGGACCCGCCTCGGGCGGACCAAAACGAAAAAGCATCAAATCCGACAAAGCCCCCATAGGAAACTCGAGGTTAAAATACCCCCTAACAATTTAACCCCATGAGTTTTGTATTTGCCCTAGTGGGCCTGGCCATTGGCGCCGCGGGCGTCTATGCCTTTTACCATGCGCAGGGATCCGCGCATTTGAAGAGCATCCAACAAGAGAACGAAAAGGAGATCGCGAAGCTCGAAAAACACCGCAAGGAGGTTGAGCAGAAAGTGCTCACCGCCGAAACCGCGCTGAAGGAAAAAATGCTCGATGCCAAGAACAAGGCGTTCGAGATCATCGAGGAGGCCAAAAAAGAGGAGCAGGAGCGCCGAAAACAAATCGAAAAGCTCGAGCAGCGCCTGATCACCAAAGAGGACCAGGTCGACCATAAGATCGCCGAGAGCGAAAAAGTGAAGGAGGAATTCGCCAAAAAGATCGAAAGGCTCAAGGCAGAAGAGGAAAAGGTGGAGGCCATGTACCTGAAACAGGAGGAGGTGCTCTCCAAGATCACCAACATGAGCAAGGACGAGGCCAGGGCCTTGCTTTTGGAGAATGTGGAGCGCGACTACAAAGGGGAGATCGTGAAAAAGTACCACATGATCGAGTCGGATGTGAAAGAGGACGCGAACAAGAAGGCGCGGGATGTGATCACCCAGGCCATCCAAAAGTTGGCCAACGAAGTCACCTCGGAGTCGACCCAAACCCTGGTGAACCTTTCCAGCGACGACATCAAGGGTCGCGTCATCGGACGCGAAGGCCGAAACATCAATGCCTTCGAGCATCTGACCGGCGTCGACGTGATTGTCGACGACACCCCAGGCGCCATCGTGATCTCGGGCTTCGACCTGGTGCGCCGCTATGTGGCCAAACGCTCGCTCGAGAAACTGATCGAGGACGGTCGCATCCACCCAGCCCGCATCGAAAGCGTGGTGGAGGAGACCAAGAACGAAATCAGCCAAATGATGACGGAGACGGGAGAAAAGGCTGTGTCCGAAATGGGCATTGTGGGCCTGCATCCCGACTTGGTGAAAATCATCGGTCGCCTGAAATTCCGCACCAGCTACGGCCAGAACGTGTTGAAGCACAGCATGGAGGTGGGCTATCTGGCCGCGGCCATGGCCGCCGAAATCGGCTTGAACGTCCAAGTGGCGAAAGCCGGTGGGTTCCTGCATGACATCGGCAAGGCCGTCGACCACGAGGTGGAGGGAAGCCACGCCCTGATCGGCCGCGACATCCTGAAAAAATACGGGGTTTCGAAGGAAATCATCCATACCATGGAGGCGCATCACGAGGACGTCCCCTTCAATTCAGCGGAAGCCATGCTGGTTCAGGCCGCGGATGCCATCTCGGCTGCCCGCCCTGGTGCCCGCCGCGAGTCAATGGACACCTATATCAAGCGTTTACAGGAGCTCGAGGCTTTGGTGCTCAGCTTCCCAGGCGTCGAGAAGGCCTACGCCATTCAAGCCGGTCGAGAGGTCCGCGTGATGGTGCGCCCGAACGAGATCGACGATCTGGCCGCCATCAAACTGTCGCACGAGATCGCCCGACGCATCGAGAAGGAGCTGGCCTACCCCGGCACCATCAAGGTGAATGTCCTGCGCGAAACGCGCGCCATCGAAGTCGCCCGTTAACCATTGGAACTGAACTCAATGAAACCCGGAAAGTGGCGCAAGCCGCCCTCCGGGTTTTTGAATGGTACCAAACAAAAACAGGGCCTGGCCCCTGAAGGCCAAACCCTGTTTGAAAATATGATGGTCGATTATTTGGCCCTGGCCTGAACTTCCTGCAAAGCCGAGATGATGGGGGCCAGATCCTCGAGGTCCATCATGATGGTGCTCTTGCGGCCGTGGCTCTTCTCGCTGACTTTCACGAACAGTCCGTTGCCGCTCTTTTTGAGGTCAACATAGAAGGTGCGGAACTTGGCTTGGATGGTTTTGGAGAAAACCTCTTCCGCGAACTCGCCGCGGGGCGTGCGTGCCATGCCACCCGCCTGCCCGGTGTGGGAGGGTTGATGCTGAATCGGGGTCTTGGCATCCAAGGAAGCCGTATCATCGTCGAATTGGTATCCGTCGTCCATAGTAGAAATGAAAAAGGATGTAAAAAATGCCAGTTTATTATACTAACCTATTCATTTTGCGCAACCCAATTTATTACACCTTTCGACATTCGGATTTTAACTCTAAAATAAGACCAACACCTAGCCCCTAAAACCTAGTCCCTAAAGGAAATGCTCTACGTCGATGCTTCCCGCTACGGCAACACGGCCCAGCGCACGGGGGTGGAAAATTACTCCTTCCACCTCATCAACGCCATGGCCAAACAGATTCCCGAGGGACTCACGTTGATCGCACCCCAAAAAATAGGGTTGCCGGTGCCGCAGATCACGATCCCCTTTCCCAGGCTGTGGACGCAAGTTCGCCTGAGTTGGGAATGTTTCCGAAATAAAAAAATCGACAATTTGTTCGTGCCCTCGCACGTCATGCCGATCGTCCATCCGAAAAACACGGCAATCACGATTCACGATGTGGCCTTTCGGCGATTCCCGAAAAGTTATGGCCGCCTATCACGATGGTACTTGGAATGGGGGACGAAATTTGCCGTGAAACACGCCCAGCGGATCCTCGTGCCTTCGGAATCG
>JACRIF010000090.1 GCA_016220125.1 Candidatus Peregrinibacteria bacterium | reverse complement strand
GTTGTGTGCCATGATTTAGGAAAGTAGAAACCGGTAAACCGCGCGACCCACGGACTGGTCGGGCCTGGAATAGCGAAGGCTCAAGCGATCCTCGGCCTTGAGGATATCGGGCAACAAGGGGGTTCGCTTGAATCCCAAGTCCTCGATCGAGCGAAGGGTTTTTTCCATGAACTGCTCGCGTCCGTCCGCATGGCGGAAAAACGGCAACGCAATCACCACGGGCTTGTCGCATCGCATGGCCTTCAAATTCTGGAAAAAGCGAAGATAGAGCTGGTCCAGATCCGACATGATTTTATTGAGAATGTCGGGCCGGATCTGCTGGCTGTGGGGCATGCCCAAGTCCGCCTCGGCCGCGATGGCATCGAAGGAAAGCGTGTGCGATTTGGTCGCATCATGGGCAAGCAACTCGGCCTTGGCCTTGATGCCGAACTCTGGCCTGGCCCATTCGATGTTTTTCTTGGCCCCTTCCACGCGTTCGGCGTGAATGTCGGAACCGATCATCGGGTGCCCCATCAAAAGCCCCTCCATCACCAGAGCTCCGCTCCCGCAGAACGGATCCCAGATGGTTCCGGATACGCCGGTCAGGTTGATCAGGATTTGAGCCAACTTCGGAGGCAACATACCCATTTTCATGTCGCGGAAGGGCTTGCCGTAGTCGCGCTTGCTGTACGCATCGATGTCCTGCATGCCCATGGTTTCGGCGACCCAATGCCGGGCGCCCTCTTTGACCACCAGATACTCAACCCCCTTTCCGCGAATCGATTTGTACTGCGCCGCCGTGATGTTCTGGAAATTGTTGTTGATGAACCGGCTTTTGATCTCGGATTTCTGAAGTGTTTTTTTCAAGCCGATCAAAAGCGGGCGCAACTGGCGCT
The DNA here is from genome assembly GCA_016220125.1 of Candidatus Peregrinibacteria bacterium. GTDB lineage: Bacteria > Patescibacteriota > Gracilibacteria > UM-FILTER-43-11 > UM-FILTER-43-11 > FEN-1329. The sequence continues at coordinate 6,249 of JACRIF010000090.1, read as the reverse complement.
CGGCGATGCCGTAGACGCTGACCCCGTATTCGATCTTGGTGCCCGTATCGCGCTGGGCAAGTGCGGAAGCAAGGACGTTATTCACATTCCCCCCGGTTACCTCCTCCAAAACCGTGGCCACTTTAATCGTTCCCCCCAAGGCGTCCAAATCCTTCTGGCCAAGCTCAATCGGCAAATCCATCAAGGCCCAATCCTGCCCGACCGCGATAAACTTTCCCTTGGGGTAGCGCAAAAACAATTCGGCGACGGAAAGGGTTCGATGGGTCCCAAGGATGAAAAGAGTGGAATGCATAAAAAATTTAAATTTGCCCGACCATTCTACTGTCAAGTTGTCCAGCCCACAAGCGCACTTGCGCGGGGACAGATCTGCTCAGATTATGGCGAAGCACCCTAACCACCCAATTCCGTCGCATCTCGGCATGGGGGGACCGGGGGGTTTATGTTGAACTGCAACGTTGATGGAGGGCGTGTCGCCGGGAAGTGAATCATAAACCCCCGGGTGGCTTTTTCCGGCCCCTTTTTGGCCATTCAAAAAGGGGCCAAACTCAAATAACGACAGCCCGCCTCATTCCGCGAAGCGAGGAAAAAACAGGGCATTGGTTGGTAAATGAATACATTTCCGAATTAAGAACCAATAAATTTATATGGATTCAAACCAAATTCCCGATACAATAGAAGCTATGAACAAGCAACTCGCCAACGCCATCCTCGCCGGCCTCCTCATCCTCGCGATCGGCCTCGCTTCAGGCTATTCGCTGGGGTTTGCGCGAGGTTCCCGGGGGCGATTCCCTGAAATCAAAACCGTCGGCGACTTGAACACGGGGGTGGCCACGCTCAAGCTAAAAGGGGTCGGAGGCGGAAAACTGACAGGCGAGGCGGCGGGCCAAACCGTCCGCATTGTTTCGGGCGCGAATGAAATCCGTGAGGTGAAAATCGGGGAAACCTTCGAGATCCCGGTGTCCACCATCGCCCTTTCAACCCCTGTGGCTCCCGCTATTCCCGCGAACGCCCAGTTCATGGCCAGCAAACGCGGAAAGGTGTATTACTCGGTATTCGATGCCCGAGGGCTCGAAATTGCCCCTCAAAACCGTGTCTATTTCAATTCCGAGGCGGAAGCGGAAAAGGCGGGTTTCCGAAAATCAACCACCTCGCCTTGAAAATTATCTCTGAATCTGATATAATATTAGGATATAAAAACCAAAAAAATGATCGCACTGCACACCTCCTCGTTGCACCGCTACGGATTGAATCGCATTTTCGAGTTCGCCAAAGAGGCGAACTACGATGGAATCGAGATCGCCGTGGACAAAAACGACTTCGATACCCAGAATGCCGAATACATCAAGAAACTGTCCGAGCAACATGATTTGCCGGTGCTCGCGTTGCACGCCCCGGAAAACGGTTCCCAGAAAAGCGTGGAGCATGTGATCAGCATGGCCGTGTTCCTGGAGTGCCCCGTGGTCGTGATCACCCCGCCCAAAATCACGGATTTTTCCTTCACCCGATGGTTGAAAAAGGAGGCTCCCTTGCTGCGAAGGAAAAAGGGCATCCAAATCGCGCTCATCAACACGGGCGGTGAAACCTTTTTGGGCTTCCTGCCCAGCCGCGCCATGAACAACATCACGGATCTCAAGAATTTCGGGATGGTGGCCATCGACACCTCGGCGACCGCGGCCAAAAAAACGGACCTGCTCCGCTTTTATGAGCATCTGAAAAAACTGGTGGTGCATGTGCACCTTTCAAACGTGCGCCATCACAAGGACTATTCCCTTCCAAACGAGGGAGTCCTGCCACTCGAAAGCTTCATCAAAAAATTGAAATCCAACGGTTATCAGGGCGTCTTCAGCATCCGCGTCCGCCCCGCCGAACTGATGGAGGGCGATGACGACAAGGTGGTGAAAAGCCTGAAAAAGGCGAAGGATTTTGTGGATAGCTACTTCAACTAAGCCACTCAAAACCTGGCGAGAGAGGGAAGCGATTTTCCAAAGCGGTTGACTTTTTCGTGGGGGCGTTTTAAGCTAACACCGCTTTTTAAATGGTTTCCAATGCTAAGTAAAGGTAATAAAAGACTTCGGGTCAAGAGGCATGGCTTTCTCAAGCGCATGGACTCCCCCACAGGTCGTTCCGTCGTTAACCGCAGGCGTTCCAAGGGTCGCCATAAGTTGACCGTCTAATTTCATGCTCAGCCGTCGCAATCGCATCGGCGACTCGGAGATGATCGGACGATTGGCCAAAATGGGAATGATCCACAGGGGCAATCTTCTGTTGTTCCGATATAGGAAGGGGGGGGATGCCAGTCGCTTTGCCGTCAACATCAGCAAAAAAATCGACAAGAGGGCTGTGGTTCGGAATCGATTGCGCCGACAGATCCACGAGGCGCTAAGGTTAAGCCTTCCTTCCCTTGGGGCGAATTTCGATGTACTGATCTCCGCGAAATCCTCGGTCGCGCAACGGAATCCCACCTTCGAGGAATTGAACCAGGATATTGTCGCATTCATTAACACCTTGAACACCCATGCAAAGTAAAGTCGTGCGCATCCTGTTTTTTATGCTCGTCTTCCTGTTGGTGCTTCAGTTGTTCGGGAAAAACGAGGCCACGCCCAATCCGCAAGGAGGGTTGGTGATTTCGTCAAAGTCGTCGATCACCCTTGGAAAAGAGGTGGCTATCACCCTACAAAACCTGACCGCCGAAACCATCACCGTCAAAAACGAGTGCCCCAAAAACCCGCTGACGGTGGAGTTTTACGCAAACGGGGAATGGCTGAAAAAGGAGTCGGTGCTCAAGAACGCCTCGCTGTGCGAGGATTCCAAGGACATCGTGCTTCTTCCACAAGGGAAATCCCAACTGTCCTTCGCGAAATGGGACAAGGATCTCTTCGCGGAATTGGGAAAATACAGAATAAGCCTCAACACCACGCTCCAGGGGAAGGAGAAGGTCTATTCCCACGAATTTGAGGTCACGCCTCCGAATGCTTTTCAGAGGGCATGGGATGCAATTTTGTTCCGCCCCATCCTCAATACCCTGTTCTTCTTCATCGCCTATATTCCCGGCCACAACCTGGGATGGGCCATTCTGTTGCTGACCACGCTCATCAAGCTGATCCTGCTGGTGCCCAACCAGAAGGCGCTCAAATCCCAAAGGGCGCTCCAGGTCATCCAACCCCAGCTGGAGGCGCTGAAACTGAAGCACAAGGACAACCCCCAAGTGCTCGCGGAGGAGACGATGAAAATTTGGAAGGAGCACAAGGTGAACCCCATGGGCAGCTGCCTGCCGATGCTCATCCAATTCCCCATTTTGATCGCGCTGTTCTATGTGGTGAAAGGGGGCCTCAACGTGGATCCCCAGCTGCTTTACGGGTCGCTCAAGCTCTTCGATCCGGCCACGATCAACACCGTTTTCTTCGGTTTGCATCTGACCAAAGTGAATGCGCTGGCCCTGCCGATCGTGCTCGGCGTGCTCCAGTTCCTGCAAATCAGGCTCAGTTTCGCCAAGAACAAATCCGCGCCCCAAGGCCAGGCCGCCATGATGAACAAAATGATGCAGTATGTCCTGCCCGTGATGATCGGCGTGTTCGCGGCGGGCCTTCCCGCGGCCGTTGGTTTCTACTGGGGAATTTCCACCCTGTTCGCCGTGGGCCAGCAAATGGTGGTCAATCGCGCGCAATAAGCGATTGATCGCAACCGCGTTTTTGGATAGACTGCTTACAAAGAAATGAACCCAACGAATTTATGGAACTGCTCATCAAGGAAACACTGGAGAAATTGCTCAACGTGATGAAAATTTCGTACACGGGGGTGAAAATCACAAAAGAGGGCGAAAACGCCTACTACACCGAAATCGAAACCGAAAGCTCCAGCCTGCTCATCGGTTGGCACGGCGAAACCATCGGCGCCCTTCAGCATATCCTGAAATGCCTGGTCTGGAAGCAGGGCGTGAGCAGCGAAACCCAAATCATTCTCGATGTCGACAGCTACAAGCGACGGCAGGAGGAAAGCGTGATCCACTTGGCCGAGCGCAAGGCCGAATTGGCCCTGGCCGAGCATCGCGAGATCCGCTTGCCTCCCATGAATGCCTATTTCCGCCGAAAGGTGCACACCCACTTGGCCAACACCAAGCCTTTCAAGGGAAAAGTCAAAACCGACAGCGTGGGGGAAGGAGAAAGCCGTCAGGTGGTGATCCTGCCCGTTTAGTCGGAATCGGACTGTGGAATTTGCCCCATTTCTAGGAAAAGGGGTTTATTTGACAAAATTAAAAAGATAAGTATAATAAACCCGCGTATTTTTGCTCTTAGTCAACATAGGCTCAACCGAGGAGAGGGGAACACAATGAAGAACGGCCAACAGACAGAGAAGCGCAGTGTCCATTTCGGACAAGAGAGCTACAGCCAGGTCATCCAGGCGATCAAACGCCTGGGGAAGGCCCTGCTGTGGTCCCGCCTCAACCGTACGGAAGGCATCGTCAGCCTGGAGGTGGTGAAGGGAACACCTTTGGAGGAGTTCAACGACATCAAGGGGGGCGAAAAGCTTTCGCACGATCGCCGCCTGAAGGTGAGCATCACTCCGCTCACCCCTGCGGACGGAGACAAGCTCCAGCCGATCTTCATGCTCAGCATCGGGGACTTCGCCAAGGACATCGTTCAGGTGGATTTCCGAAAGGACACCTACCTGTCGATCCTGTTCGGCAACCTGAAGGCCAAGGAGAAGTTCCTCAAGGTGATCCGGGAGACCGAGATTCCAAAGACGGATTCCGACAACCCCGAGGACCCCTCCGAGCTGTACAGCGCCTCGGTGACCATCAAGGCCTAGAGCCAACCGTGGCTCACTTCACCCCGATTGCCATCGGGGAAGGAGTTGCCCAACCCAAAATACGCATCCAGCGATCCGATGACACATCGGATCGCTGTTTGCCATGTCTGAGAATTTAAATCACCACTTGAGCCGCTTCAGCGCGTCCTCGGCGGCTTTCTGCTCGGCCGCCTGCTTGTTGCCGCCACTCCCCTTCCCCACCACGCGGTCGCCGATGGTGGCGCCCATGGTGAAAAGCTTGTCATGGTCCGGGCCCTCCTCGGAAATCAGCTTGTAGACGGGGGTGGTCATCATTTTGTCCTGGGCTAGTTCCTGGAGCTTGGATTTGGCGTCGATGTGCTCGCCCCGCTTCAAAATGTTCTCCAAATGGACCAGCAGGAATTTTTCGATGAACTTTTGGGCCTTGGCGTAGCCATGCTCCAAATAGATGACCCCGATGAGGGCCTCGAACACGTTGGCCAGCAGATAATCCTTCTCCCGGCCTCCGGACCCCTCCTCACCACGGCTCAGGAACAGGTATTCGCCAAGTTTGAGCTCGCGCGCGATTTTCGAGAGGGTTTCACCCTTCACCAGGGCCGAACGCCAGTTGGTCAAATCCCCTTCCGGATTCGGAAAATGGGAATAAAGATATTCCGTGGTCACCAACTCAAGCACCGCATCGCCCAAAAACTCGGCGCGCTCGTTGTTTTCCCAGCCCAGCTCGCGATGCTCGTTCAAATAGGAGCGGTGGACAAAGGCGTTCCTCAGGAGATCCTGGTTTTTGAATTTGATGCCGATTTTTTTTTCGAGGGTGGCGTACATAGAAACGGATAAGGGTTTCGAACGACGAAATTGTCGCACAAAAAAAGGGCCTAATCAATCAGTACGCCCATTCGGTCGCCAATCCGGCCACCTATCCGAATCTATTTCAATTTGATCTTCAGCGTCTTGTCGTGGGCCACGGCGTTCAGCACCCCGTTGACGAACTTTCCGCTGTTGTCGTCGCCATAGCTCTTGGCGAGCTCAATGGCCTCGTTGATGGCCACGTTGACCGGAACGTCCTTCTCGGGATACAGCAATTCGGACACGCCCAAGATCAAAATCACGCGCTCCACGGGATCCATCTTCTCAAGGGGCCATTCGGGGGCGTGCTTGTGGATCAGTTTGTCGATTTTCTTCTGGTTTTCCTTCATGACGCGAATGAGGCCTTCGCAAAAAGACCGATCCGCGATTTTTTGACCGTATTCGGCAAGATTCCGTTCCAAAACAGCCTGAAGGTCGTTGCCACGGATCAGATGCTCAAAGAAGCTCTGCATCACAATGACACGCGATAAATGTCTCCAGCTGGACATAAAGAGGGAGAAACAGGTGAGCCCTCAAACGAGATGTCTCTAGATGAGATTCTCAGGATAACACGCATATCTGCAGACCTCGGCATTGGACGGGTGAAGTTGACGGGGGGCG
>JACRIF010000089.1 GCA_016220125.1 Candidatus Peregrinibacteria bacterium | reverse complement strand
TTGAGGTTTGGGATTTTTTTCACCGCCACTTGGACGGACTCCGTTTTGAACCGTTTGACCGCCACCTTCACCTTTTCAGGAAAAAATCCGTCTTTTTGCACGGTGAGCTCATGCATCCCCGAGGTCATTGAAACCAGGCAGGGGTCCGCGACGCATTGGGTGGTTCCCTCGATTGTGCTCACAAGGGCGTTTGCCGTTTCACCGGTGATCGACACCGTTCCCCGATTTAAGGGGCCGGTCCATAGGTAGATGCCGGCCGCCAGGGCCATGCAGATCGCAAAAGCGACGATGGATTTGGTTTTATTGGTCATGGAGCTAACTGATATTGGTCCAATGGGCTATTTCATATTTTCCGTGCCTGCTGCTCTCGATTCCGATGAGGTCCACTCTCCACTCCTCCTTTTCCTTTCCGTTTTCGGATAGCCAGAGCTCGGCCGTCTCAGCCATTTTGCGTATCTTTTGATCGCTGATCGCCTCCTCGGGGCCACCGAACGCGCGATTGCGACGGCTTTTCACTTCGACGAACACGATTTCCCGATGGCTTGGATCGAAGGCGATGATGTCGATTTCCCCGCCCCTTTTCCGATAGTTCCTGCCCAGGATTTCGTATCCCTCCTTTTTCAGGAAATCGGCGGCCAACCCTTCTCCGTGCTTTCCGAATTGCTTGGAATCCATTCGCTGTTTAGGACTTAGGTGTTAGGTGATAGGTTTTAGATAAAAAGGCTGAGGGTGAGGCTGGCGCCGAGGGGAACCAGCAGGTTGTCGTCGATTTCGAAATTGAAGATTCGGACATTTGGCATTTCGAGGAACATGGCGATGCACGAGGCGGCCACGGCCGCGTAGGGGTTGGGGACGAAATAATAGGCGATCGGGATCGACACCAGAATGCCCATCAGGGTTCCCTCGATGTATTTGTTCGGGTTTAGCCTTGTCTTGATCCGGCCGAAATGCGTTCCAACCAGATTGGTGACCGCATCGCCGGTGCTCAGGATCAGGATGCCGGCAAAGGCGATGGGCTGAGGGAACAAGGCCAGCACCAGAAATGCTCCAATGGTGAAAAAAAGAATTCCGCGCCCCGGAAAGGTTTCCATGTGGTGGTCGCGCTCAAAGAAGCCCAACACCCAACGAATGGGGTTCAGGCGGTTGCGTTTCACCATCATGGACATCAACCCTCCTCCGACAATGATGCCGAAAAGGATCGGAAGCGTCAGCAACCCCCAATGCACCAACAGGACCACGACGGGGCCATAGAGCAGATGCAACAGTTGCCGGCGAATTTCCAGCGCATTCATCATAGCGGAATTGCGTCCTTTCACCCGGGTTCACCCACGGCTTTCGGACTCATTTAGTTTTCATACGACTTCGCCAAGGCTCCGTCGCATTTCCTTCATTTTAATCACGTAGTCGTGTCACGGTGTTTATGATACCTTTATTCTGACGGTTTCCCTATCCATTTCAACTGAAAATGATCCTCCTGCGCGCGGACATCGAACGGCGCGAACGCGAGACCCTTGCCCCCTACGCCGCCAAGAGCGCCGATAGCCGAGGGAGGGATTTCCCCGAATCCGAAGACCCTTTCCGCACGTGTTTCCAGCGCGATCGCGACCGGATCATCCATTCCAAGTCGTTTCGCCGCTTGAAGGGCAAGACCCAGGTGTTTGTGGCCCATTACGGGGACCATTACCGTTCCCGATTGGCCCATTCCATGGAAGTGGCCCAGCTGAGCCGGGACATGGCTCGGGCCCTGGGGTTGAACGAGGATCTGGCCGAAACCATCGCCCTTGCCCACGATTTGGGTCACACCCCCTTTGGGCATGCGGGCCAGGACGCCTTGCATGAATGCATGGCGAAACATGGCCTCAGCTTCGAGCACAATGAGCAGAGCCGACGCGTGGTGACGCTTTTGGAGCAGAAAAAGCCCGACTATCCGGGGCTGAACCTCTCCTTCGAGGTGTTGGACGGCATGATGAAACATCGGGAATCCGGTGAAATGTCCCCCTTGAGCGGCACTTTCAAACCTTCGCTGGAGGCCCAGTTGGTCGACCTTTCGGACAAGATCGCCTATTTGAACCACGATATCGACGATGGAATCCGGGCGCGGATTTTGAGTTCCGAAAGCCTGGACTCCCTCGCTCTTTGGCGGCAAGCCAAGGAAACGGTGCGGGCCGACTTGTCGCATTCCCATTTCATTTCCGCCATGATCTCCAGTCTCATCACCCTGATGGCCAAGGATTTGATGAGCAACACGGACCGCCTGATCCGCGAGCGGAAGATCACCACCCTCGACCAGGTCTACAAAACCCAGGACTCCCTGGTGGCCTTTTCGGACGGCGTCGCCGGCGAGGTTCGCTTGGTCAAACGGTTTCTCTACGATCGCTTCTACACTTCCCCCGGGGTCATGCAGTACAACAACCGCGGGCAGGAGGTCATCCGATTCCTGTTCGACGAATTGCTCAAGAAACCCTCCCTGATCCCCGAGAATTTTTCCGTTCGAGGCGAGGAAGCGTTGATCCAGGTCAAAGACCACATCGCCTCGATGACGGACGAGTACGCCATGGATCTTTACGACAAGCTCCACTGGAAGGCGTTTAGCCGATCGGAGATATAGTAAACATTCTCATTGGGCCAAATTGATACCCAATGGATTACAAATGGATGACAAATCGATGACAAATTGATCCGAAAAATAACCCATACCCCATGCAGTGTCCCAAGTGCAAAAATCCGGATACCAAGGTCATCGACTCCCGTTTGGCGGAGCAGGGGCGGGTGATCCGCCGTCGGCGCGAGTGCGAGAAATGCGACCGCCGGTTCACCACGTTTGAGCGTCTTGAAATGGAAAACATGCTGGTGAAGAAGAAGGATGGCAGTTTGGAGCCCTACAGCCGAACCAAAGTGGAAAAGGGGATCTGGATCGCCTGCGGAAAGCGTCCCGTCACGCAGGAGCAGGTCGATTTGATGATCGACCGCATGGAGGAGAAATGGAGCATGAACAAAAAAGGGGTCGCCAGCCAAACCATTGGCAACGACATCATGGAGTCGCTCAAAAAGCTCGATCACATCGCCTACATCCGCTTTGCCAGCGTGTACCGCAGCTTCAAGGATGTGGAGGAGTTCAAAGAGGAGCTATCCAAGTTGCTCAAATGATTTCGAATTGTGGGCAGAATAGTGGCTAGAATGGTGGAAATATTGAATATGGTTTATTTTAAAGATTCAAGACTTCACAATTATAAATCAATCCTCATTGGATTCCTTTTTTTGATGGTGCTTACCGCCTGCCAAAAAAGCGCGGTTGTGACGATTCAAACAGCCAAGGCCTCCATTCCCTATGTGGTTGAATTGGCGGTAACGCCCGAGCAGAATGCGCGCGGATTGATGTTTCGAAAAAGCTTATCCGAGAGGCGGGGGATGCTGTTTGTCTACGACAAGCCCCTGACTCCCTCATTTTGGATGAAGAACACCCTGATTCCCCTCGATATTCTGTTTATTGGTGCGGATTTGAGGATCAAGCACATCGCCGAAAACACCCCGCCATGCCCGGCGCAGACCGCTTGCCCGACGTACTCTCCCACCGAGGCGGTTCAATACGTCCTTGAGCTCAACGGGGGAGAGGCGGTACGCCACAAGATCGGTGTTGGTGATTCGGTTGACCTGACCGAGGCATTGAAATGATTTTAAACGCCCAGCAGAATCGGTTTATTTCTTTTTGAGGTAGCTCAGCGCCGCATCCAGCTGGGGATCGCGGTTGGCCTTCATATCCTCGATGGTGCGCGCCACCACGATGTCGGGCGTGATGCCGACCGCGCTGATATTCACATTGTTCGGGGTGTACCATTTCGCGATGGTTACGCGCAGACTTGAGCCGTCGATCAGGTTTTCCACCTCTTGGACGGTCCCTTTGCCAAAGCTGGTCTCGCCGATGGCGATGCCACGGCCGCTATCGCGGATGGCGCCCGCGACGATTTCGGAGGCGGAGGCGCTGCCCTTGTTGATCAGCACGACCATTGGAACCTTGGCCACGCGCGCCTTGCCCGTGACATAAATCACTTCGTCCTCCTCGCTGTTTCGTTTTTTCACCGACACCACTTTCCCCTTTTCCACAAATTCCGACACGATATCGACCGCGCCATCCAAATAGCCTCCTCCGTTGTAGCGCAAATCCAACACAATTCCCTTGGGCCGCTTCAGCAGAATCTCATTGATCGCCTTGGTGAACTCCTCTTTGGTCTTTCCCCCGAACTGATTGAGCTCGATATCCGCGATGCTGTCGATCATTTTCCATTCCACACTGCTGATGTTGATGGTTTGGCGGACAATATCCACATCAAACGGCTCGTTTTCGCCTTTCCGGCCGATCGTCAGCTTCACCTTGGTTCCTTTGGGACCTCGGATCCTCATGACCACCTGCTCCAGGGTGAAATTCGTGACATCCTCCCCATCCACTTTGATGATCACATCCTCCGGTTGGAGGCCGGCCTGTTTGGCGGGTGATCCCTTGAGCGGGGAAACCACGGTGATCATGCCATCGCGCAGGGTCAGCTCGGCACCGATGCCCTCAAGCGTTCCGTTCATGCTTTCCTGGAATTCGCGGTTTTCCTTGGGTGTCAGGAAGGTGGTGTAGGGGTCGCCCAGCGAGAAAACCATGCCACGGATCGCTCCGTAGATCATGTTTTTGTAATCCAGCGCATTCGGATCCACATAGCGACCGGCCAGCAATCCCCACACATCCCAGAAGAGTTGCATATCCACCTTGTCGCTTCCGATCCCCTGGCCCACTTGTTTTTCAGCGGCGAACGGTGCCTGCCCCTGGCGAGCCTGCCCCGCCCCGACATGCCATCCCAAGGCGAAGATGAAGACCACCAAAATGATGAATCCCAGGACTTTCGGGGTATTCGAGGAGGAATGGTGGAGGTAGGGATTCTTTTGCATTGGAGAGGATTAATCTTCTATAAACCGTTGAATAAAATGGGCGGATTTGCAGGAATGGGAGCCTATCAATTCTATTATGACCGCATTGAAAACACAACGACCCGACGCCACATCCAGCTTGAAGGGAATTTGCTTGAGGTAACTCTCGATAATGCTCTCTTTGGCGTCTCCGATGATGGAGTCCGTGGGACCCACCATGCCCAGATCCGTGATGTAGGCCATGCCCTTTTTCGTCAGGTCCAGGTCCGCGGTGGGGACATGGGTATGGGTTCCCCACAAGGCGGCCACCCGTCCGTCCAGATAGTGTTTCAGGGCGTTTTTTTCGCTGGTGGCCTCGGCATGGAAATCGACCAGGATGCCGTCCAGCTTGGTTTTCGAAAATTCCGCCAGAATCTCATCCGCTTTCCGGAACGGGCAGTCGTAGGAATGATGCATGTAGACCCGACCGATCAGGTTGATGATGAGCAGTTTTTTGCCACCCACCTCGAGCACCTCATATCCCTTTCCCGGATTTCCGGGCGGAAAATTGGCCGGACGGATGACCCGAACCTCCTTTTTCGACATTTCAGGGAAAATATCCGGTTTTTTCAGGATGTGGTTGCCGGACGTGAAAAAATCCACGCCCGCCTCGCGCATCTCATCGAAATTTTTCTTGGACATACCAATGCCATGCGACATGTTTTCGCCATTGGCGATGACCAGGTCGATTTCCTGCTCGCGCTTGATCTTGCGAATCATTTCACGCGTGGCCTCCCGACCGGGCTTGCCGATGATGTCACCGATAATGAGAAGCTTCATTAGATTTCAGATTGACTACAAATGGATCACAAGTGGATGACAAATGGACGCCAAATGGATAAAAGTGTGCTCCCAAATCAATCGATTGTCTATCGGTTGTCCATTTGCAGCCTATCGGGGTTTGGTGAAAGCCCCCCATCTCTGCTAGCCGAATATTCCTTTGCTTTGGGGCTTGATGTCGAGGCCGGCCTCCTTGGCCAGCTCCTCGTACAGTTCTTTTTCGCGCTTGTTGAGTTTTTTCGGCACCTCGACCACCACATTGACCAGATGGTCGCCCTTGGTCGCGGCATTCAGCTTCTGGATGCCATGGCCCTTCAGCTTGAATAGGGTTTCGCTTGCGGTCCCCGCGGGGATCTTGAGTTGCACCGTGCCGTGAATGGTTTTCACATCGATCTCATCGCCCAGCACCGCCTGGATCAGGTGAATGGACTGGGTGGTCCTGATGTTTTCGTTTTCCCGCTCGAACTCCTTGCTGGGCGACACGCTGATATGCGCGAACAGGTCGCCCGACGGCCCGCCCTTTTGGCCCGCCTCGCCCTTTCCCGTGAGACGGATGGCCGCCTTGTCGTGGATGCCCGCCGGGATCTTGATGTTGATGGTCTGTTACTTCAGGATTCGACCTTCCCCCTTGCACACACGGCATTTTTTCTCGGGCACCTTGCCTGTTCCCTCGCAGGTGTCGCACACCGCGGATGTTTGGATGGAGCCCAGCGGGGTGCGCTGGATTCGGATCTGTTGTCCCGCGCCCTTGCATGTTTCGCAGGTGTTGACCTTGGTGCCCGGCTCGTTGCCCATGCCTGCGCAATGCTCGCAGGTTTCGTAGCGGCTGACCGTCACCTCTTTGGTGACCCCGAACACGGCCTCGTCGAACGTGAGGTGCAGGACTATTTCGATGTCGTTTCCGCGAATGGGCCCCTGCCGGCGTTTCGCCTGCGCCTGTCCGCCACCGAAAAACGTGTCGAAGATGTC
>JACRIF010000086.1 GCA_016220125.1 Candidatus Peregrinibacteria bacterium | reverse complement strand
GGGGTTTTTGCAGGTCTGGATAGACCCATGAAGACTATTTGAGGTGTTTGAAAAGGAATTTTGTCATTTCAAACATGCTGACCTTGCTCTTGCCACCAAACAACTCTTTGAGGTTGGCATCGGCATTGATCATGCGCTTCTCGTGTTTGTCCTGGAGTCCATGTTTCTTGATGTAGACCCAGACTCCCTTCACCACGGCGGTGCGGGGCATCGGTCCGTTTCCGACCACTTTGGCCAGGACGGCATCTGGATGCATGGGCTTCATGAACTCAGCATTTGGCTTTCGGGGCATAATGTTAATGATTAGTTGATAAAGTGACCCCATGTTACCCGATGAGAGACAAGAAGTACAGTCCTTCAGAGACAAAATGAGTTGACAGCAAAAATAGGGTAATATTTTGTAGTTAAGAGTTCAAAATTAAGAGTTAAGAGTTTAGGAAAAAGCTCCATTTTCAACTCCTTATATATATGGAGGCCTAAAGGGTTCCGTTTTGCCTGCGTTTTTCAACGGCGTCCATGAAGGCCCCCTTGGTGGAATACTTGAAGCGGTAGCCGAGAGCATCCATCAGTTTCACCGGGCTTGCCACAATCCCGTACGCCATCAGGCGGGCCATGGCCGGGGTCAGTTTTGCGAGATGGAAGCTCCACAGCGCCCCAAAAATGAATCTGAGCAGACCGAGGGGCATGGGAATGAACGATTTCTTCAGGCCAGTTCCCAGCTCCTGAGTCGAGGAGAAGTCGTTGGGCACCAGATTGAAGGTTCCCTCCAATTTTTCGTTTTTCGCCACGGATTCGAAAATTGCCTTCACATCGTCCTCGTGGATGAATTGGAGTTTTCCGTTTCCGCCCAGGATATCGAGCAGGAATGGCGCATTGGCCACGCTGCTGACCACGCCCCCCTTTTTGTAGTAGCTCGGGCCCACGGCCGTGCACATGCGGAACACCACAAGCTTGAGGTCGGAGCGCTTGTTGAATTGATCGCAATATTCCTCCACCTCCTTTTTATAGACTCCATAATTGTAGCTTCCGGGGTTCAGCGGGCGATCCTCCGTGATCCAGTCGGGGTTGTCGGGATTCGCCCCATAGGCGCTGGTGGAACTCATCACAATAAACTGTTTGACCGACGGGGTCGCATTGGCCGCCTGGAGCGCGTTTTTCGATCCCATCACATCCACGTCGTATTCGTATTTCCGATCGTGGTTCGGATCCATCAGATAAGCCAAATGGATCACGTGGCTCGGTTGTTCCATCTCCATAACCCTTTTCAGCACCTCTCCATTGCGGACATCCAAGGCGACAAACTTGAAATTCGGAATGTCGCGGATTACCGCATGCGGGGCGAGATCCACTCCGACCACGGGAATGCCCTGGCCGGCGAAATGGACGGCCAGAAAATTTCCGCAGTAGCCGGAGGAACCGGTGATGAGGATTTTGGATGGAAGCATAGGCATTTATTCAATTGGTCCAAATTGACTACAAATGGATACCAGGTTGATTACCAGTAGACGACCTATTTATTTTAGAATGAGATGAGCCACCGATGCACAAACTCAAAAATCAATCCGACCGCGCCCCAAAAGGGGAGGTGGGGCAGGTTGATGTAGCCGTGAAGGTTGCGTTTTCCTTGGTATTCCCATGGGCACTTGCCCGTGATCTGCTTGGCCGTGAATCCCGCCAGATACTCGATTCCGAAAATCACGAGGGCGTACACCAAAAAACGCAGAGCAATGTTCCATCCACCCATCAGCAACACCAGTTTCTCAAAAATGAAAACCCCGCCCAATGCGTAAAAAGGCATGACCCATAGTTGGGTGTAGCCTTGCAGTCGTAGGTCGTGTTTTTGGATGAGCGCCTTGAGCGCGGTGTAAATCACCTCTCCTGTGACCCCCAGTACAACATAGGCCAACGCTCGAATGCCGGGACTCACCATAAATAGGGCATGAATGGATCCCGACCATCATATCACAAGGGCTCGCACGGCACTCGTTAGGCCGCCCTCTGTTTTTCGTCCAATTCCCTGATTTGATTCGAAACCTCTTCGATCATTTTGAAAAACTCGTTTGTCTCTTCCCAGTGCTCGGACAACTCTTCCAGAATCCGCAGGCGATTGGTCAAAATGGCCCTTTCCGCGGTGTGCATTTCCTGCGGGGAGGCTTTGTCCTCGGTCTGTTGCCCTGTTTTGTCTTCGATGCGATTTTCCATGGGAGGGGGTTTAAAGTTAGTATACGATAATCATCTTTTATAATTTGTCAATTTTTGCTTTGACTTTGCCTCTCCATCATACTACATTGTCCCCCTAACCCTTTCCCCATGGAAATCGTCAACCGCCGACTCACCTTGGCCGAATTCAGGGGTCTGATTGCGACTTTCGACTTTGGCCCCATTTCACCGGACAAGCTGGTCATCCACCACACGTGGAAGCCGACCCAGGCCACTTGGGCCGGCCAACGGTCCATCAACGGCCTCAAGGCCTATTACGAGGGCAAGGGCTGGCCGGCAGGCCCCCATCTGTTTGTGGCTGAGGATGGCATTTGGCTTTTTTCGCCCATGAACAAAGACGGCATCCATGCCGGGACCCTCAATTTCCATTCGATCGGCATCGAGGTGGTCGGGGATTACGACAACGAGGTCTGGAGCGGTCAGACCAAGGCCAATGCCCTGGGTGTCATCAAGGTGCTCATGGATCGGCTTTCCATTCCCCAAGGCCAGGTGTTTTTCCATCGCGACGTGTCGCCCAAAACATGCCCAGGGCGCGCCATCACCAAAGAGTGGCTTTTCGCCGAACTGGCCACCGTGCGTGTGATGCCCCGAATCCCCCGGCTCGCGGAGGATGGACCCCTGTCCATTTCGGCGCCGGTTCCAAGCACCAATCCCTCCACGTTTGTCCCTGTTCCGGAATGGGCCATGGAGGCGGTTCGGTTTGTGACCGACCACCAGCTTTTTGAGGTCAAAAACGACGATGATATCCGCGATGCCGTTAAATTTCACCGATTTTACCAATTGATTCAGAGTTCCCATGGATAAAGCTGAACGAATCGCCGCCATCGCGGCCATCACCCAGATTTTCAAGTATTACGGCGCCCCTTCCAAATGGTGCCCCATGATCGCCATCGCATTGGGGGCCCTGATGGAATACGCCGACAATCCAACCCCCAAGGGTATTTTGGACGGGGTTGTGGTTGGCGCCATGGTCACTGGATCCTATGGAATGCTGAAGGGCGCGGCGCAGGCCACGATCACAAAATCCGCATCCCCCAATTTCAGCCTGATGGAAGCCGAGGACGATCGGGGACTATAGATTTCGAATGGGCGGCCGGATCGGCCGCCGAATAGGTGTTTTGATTGGGGAAATTCAATCCATTTTAGGCCAGAAATGAGTTTAATTGACAAAATACAAAATTATATTTTGACAATCTATTTTTTCTATGATAAATTATCGCGGTATTCAATGGACGTCCCGCATTTGTCTCCGTTTTTTCGGAGGTGGGTGCGGGATCGTCCACTGATCCTTAAATCGTTTGGCCACCCCCACAACCAGAAAGGAGCGCCTTTTGAACATTCGTAGTCAGTCCGGAGTTGCCGCCTTGGCAATGTCGGCTCTCATAGCGATCAATTGCGGGGAATCCGAGGACGGGGCTAGTGAAGTCGTTGGCCAGCCCCAATATCAGATTCCCGGCGGAAACACAGCCCACGCTGAAACTCAACACCTAGGGGATAACCTCTCTTTGGTGACCTTGGTGTTTGCCAGGGTACCGAGTAACGGCATCGAGGCTGTGGAAGAGAAAACGCAGAGGAAAATTGGATTCCAAGTCATGGAATCCGGTGATTCTCTGGCAGTCACTCTTCAGCTCAACTCCAATGTGCGTTCCGACCTTTACCTGAAGCTCCTCGGAGCTGACGGTAAAGCCTTTCGGGCGTGGATTACTCCAACCCATTCTCTAGAAACCTATCCAGGCCTAGAGTTTGAAAGACCCCGTACGGGTCTTGCGGTCCCGCAGCTACCGCTAAGGGACACTGGTCCGGAAGACATCCTGCTCCGCGAAGGCGAACCTGTGATTGTGCCCGCTCAGGGCATGACCACTCTGTGGAACGGAACGCAGCTCGTGCCGGCAGTTAGGGCCCGCATCGCCAATCCCGGCGAAGCGGGTCGCTCTTCCCTCCGTTTGAATCCCGGAGGCTGCCAGGGTTGGGTTGCCCAAGATGGGCAGCTCCACAGCGCAGATGTGTTCGCAGTGCGAAACCATGAGAATATGGGGCTCATGGTTTCCCCCTCAGTTTGCTCCCCTGTCGAACTGAATCTGGTTCGTCAAGAAGGAGGTGAATAACCCGTAGAAACGAGTCCAACCCGGGGAATGGCCAAGCGAGGGGGATCCGACGTTCGCGTCGGGTCCCCCTTTTTCCATGCGCCCCTTTTCCGTTCGCGACGCCTTTTTCGTAATAGTTAGACATATTATTGACATTTTGTCGTATATTTATTAATGTGAAATACAGCATAGAGTGCCCCCCACGCTCTTATGTCACCATTGAAACATCCATCATCGGAGGAGAACGGATTGATTGAGCGGTCCTCGCATCAATTACGTTCCTTTGGAAAAACTCTCGCATTGGCAGGAAGCCTTTATATGGGCATGTACGTAGCGGGAGGCGTCGCGGACAGCATCAACGAATCCTTGCGCCAATCCGCGCGTGCCGAAGCTATGCAGACGATTCGCGAATGCCGAGACGCTGTTTTGTGCACTTTGACAAAGATCAGCCTCTCCAATGGCGCTCGAGTAAATCCCCAAGGACGCAATCGAATGGATTACAAAACCCTGGAAACCATTCAATTGGGCGATCATGTATGCAAAGTCGGGAAATCCGAATTCGGCTATGTGATTGTCATAGATAAAACCCTGTATTTGGCTGGCCGAGACGAAACGGAGCTTCAATGGACGATCGATGAGGTGAAAAAGAACTTGAATGCCATCAGCCAAAACCGCAGCAGCATTTCGCATGCGGTGGCGTATGCGGATGAGGGCAGGTAGGCTTTTGGTGGCATGGTGAAAAGACCCATCGGGGTGGGGGCTATTTTGAGGTTTTCCTAATTGGTTTTTTCGCTATTTTGTTCCAATAGGGAAACGCTTGGATTTGCTGAAATCCGCTAGTTCGCCTCTGGCGACCGCGCATTCACGCAAATCCATCCTTGCTCCGGTTGCGCACGTCAAACGTGCGCGTCCTACGCTTCGGACCGCGTTTCTCGCTATTTTGTGGTGGAGATGCCGGGAGTCGAACCCGGGTCCAAAGATGAAGACTCAAACGTCGTTCACAATCATGGCAGGTTTCCGTTTCAGTCGGCGAAATAAGCTACCCGCAAAGAACTTCGCCGCTTGCCCGGATTGGGTTTTAGTCGTTTGCGCCTACGGGGGCGTCGCAAACGCTTAACTCGCTATTGTACGTCCCCTCCGGTCAGCGAGTATCGCCGGAAGAAACGCGGCCGCGGTTTGGCAGCCTAATGGACTACGCCATCACAGGGGCAAGGTTAAAGTTAACCGAGCGTGCGAAGCGTGCGCCCAAAGATTTGAAAGTGTTGGCACTTAATTTTGCGTTGGACTAATTAGCAGGCAGACAACGCGATGCCTGGATTGCCGCTCTTTGTCTTGAACCATCTTTGTCGAAACCATTGCATCCCCATGTTTTAAAAGAGCCTTTACGCCTTTTATTATACACTTGATTTCATGGTTGACAAGTGTTAATTATAATTATACAATTTGCTACTATTCTTTAGAGACGCGTCTTCTATGGCGGAAAAGAAGGAGCTTAAAATCCGGGCCCTGATCCCCGAAAGCGAACCCGCGCTGGGAAAGGCGTTGGAGCGGCGAGGCGTTGCTGTGAAACCCTACTCAAGCCTCAAAACCCTGCACCAGCAAAACGAGACTATCGCTGGACTGGCCCCTGAGGAACGGGTGTTGCTTTTTTACGCGATCACGCATGCGTCGAGCCCCACCCCCGTTCCTTCGGCCACCGCTGCTTTGGCCGAGCCGATCCAACATCCCAGTACCATGCTTTACATTCCCCGGGAGCAGCGCAAGCCTCTTCAGGAAATCATGATCGCCCAGATCCTTCGAATGCGCTTGGAAAATGCTTTGGCCACCCAAAGCCGGAATCGGATTGGTCTTGTGCTGATGCTCCCCCGGGAGTCCGATTTGGTGAACCATATCCCGCGATCCGCCCAAGCCCTCCTTCAACCTGTGGACGAGACGGAGATCAATGCTCTGGTCGATGCCTGTGTTTCCGATTTTGAAAATGCGATCCAAGACGTTCGCCAACAAACATTGGAGGCCGTGGAGGTTGATTTCGACATCGATTTTGAGGACAACTTCCCATTGATGAGAGCCCCTGCGCTGGAACCCACCCCAGAGGAGGGTGCCACGGTTGGAATCGTCGGACCCACCTCATTTTCACCGAAGGAATCCCATGCCATTGTGCCCGTTCCCCGCTCCGAGGTCGTCACCCTTGAGCGATCCGCCTCAACCAGCGGACCCTTCAACGAAGTGGTGGATGGGGTGTTCATGGCGGATGGGTCGTTTGAGATGATGTTGGATGACCGTTTTCAGAATCCTTTGCCTGCCACGGTTTCGCCCGCCATTGAGCCCGAAGCAATCGTTCCCGCGATTCCTTATCCCGAACCGGGCTCCATCACCCCTGCCCCCTCCTCAGAGACAACTCAACCACCCACGGTTTTGATCGTTGACGGCGCCTCGTACAAAGGCACCGTGGACATGAGAGTCGCCGAGCGCCAGCAGGCGTTGCGGTTGGAGGATCGCGAACAGGTGATTCAAATTTTGGCGCGGTACCTGACACCCTTGGATTTGGCCCGTCACAGCCAACCCAAAGAGGGGTTCGACCCGCAGGGCCGATTCCTTTTCCAAAACCATGAGCCGAATCACGAGATTATCTCCTCGAGCGATTGGACCACGAGCCGAGGCTTGGAAAAATCGGCCGAGGTTTTAAGAATTCGGAGTTTGCTTGTCCTTCAGGACATTGCCCAAAACGCGGCGCGACCCCACGCTGGCCGAAAATTCGAGCCGGTCACTCTTCATCTCGGACCTGGAGACGGCAAAATCATGAATGAATTCGCGCTTGCGGAATCCCATCGCAAGAATGGGAACCACAAACCCACCCGCCATGTGGGGATGGCACGCTCATTGCTCTTCCCCCTTTCGAATCTTTTGGATCGCTCGATGGTGGATGGATTGCCCGATGCCACTTCCCAAGCGCTCACACGATTCAACCAGCGGATCACGCTTTTGCTTCAACGCGAATTCGGACGCTTCGGACGGATGAAAATCAACTTGAGCCTCCCCGAGGACCAAGTCCGCCTTAAGGATTACCTGATCCGCCTGGCCAAGCATCCCGAGTCCCTTGGCTATGCCCAGGGAGTCCGCGAAACGCTTTCAACCACGGGCAAGTACGCC
>JACRIF010000085.1 GCA_016220125.1 Candidatus Peregrinibacteria bacterium | reverse complement strand
TCCAGATGAACATCATCGAGAAGGACAAGCTTGAGGTGAAGAACGGGTTTTTGGGCATCGCCGTCCTGTACGGGGACAAAAAAGAGTTGCTTCCCGTGGTGCAGAATTCCAATTCCATGGAATACGATTTGGTCGCGGCCATTCGGAAAGTCACCGCCACCCAGGAGAAAGTCATTGGCATCGTGTCCGGGCATGACGAACCCTCGCTCCAATCAACCGTTGGCGTCGGCCCCATCGGGGAATCCTACTCGTTCCTCAAAAACGCCCTCGACCGCAATTACAAGGTCGTCGAGGTATCCCTGACGGATTCGACCAGCCTCAATTCCATCGACACCCTGTTGATCGCCGGGGCGAAAAAGCCCTTCTCCGACAAGGAGAAATTCCTCATCGACCAATACCTCATGAACGGCGGGAACGTGGTCGCCCTTCTGGATTCCGTCGATGTGGGCCAGGATCTCAAAACCTCGATTCTCGATTTGGGCCTTTCCGCCCAGTTGGAGTCCTATGGGGCGGGAATCGACACCAGCCTCGTCCTTGACCGTTCCAATGAAAACGCCTCCTTCAACCAGGGGTTCATGAATTTCATCGTCCCGTATCCCTTTTGGGTCAAGGCGATCAAAAAGCATTTCGACCCCTCGAACCCCATTGTCGGCAAATTGGATTCGGTGGTGTTGCCGTGGGCCAGCCCCTTGCGTCAGGTTCCCCAAGAGGGGGTGGTCGCCCAAGTCCTCGTTTCCAGCACCCCGAACGCCTGGACCCAATCCGACCCCTTCAATTTGACTCCGAACTTGATCCAGGGTTCCAGCGAGAAGAGCCAATACGCCTTGGCCATTTTGGAGAAAGGGAATTTCACCAGTTATTTCAAAGGCAAAAAAAGCCCCCTTGGAACAACCGCCATCCAGTCCTCCTCCAAGCCCGGAAAACTATTCGTTGTCGGGAATTCCCGTTTCGCCTACGACCGTTTCCTGGGGCTGTTTCCCCAGAACTTGGCGTTTGTGATGAACGCGGTCGACGACATGACCATGGACCAATCCCTGATCGGCATCCGCTCCAAGTCGGTTTTCGAGCTTCCGCTCGAGGAGCTTTCCGCCACCCAACGCGAGACCACAAAAGCGGTCGGAATATTCCTCATGCCCGCCCTCGTGATCCTCTACGGCATCGCCCGGTTTTTCTACCGAAAACGGCATAAAGTTGTCCTCTAAATTTCATGTCCCACTTTCAAAAAACACTGCAACTCATCAAAGGCATGACCTTGGTTAATAAAACGTTGATTATTTTCGCCTGCCTCCTGGTGTTTATCCTCGTGGTCGAGAGGCCCAGCACCGGCTCCCTGAGTCGTTCCAAGGGCGATCTGCTTCTCTTCCCCCAACTGACGGTTGCGGAAGCCTCCAAGCTCGAGATCTCCAATCTCGCCGAACCCGTCAAAGTCCTTACACTTGAAAACCAAGACGGCCAATGGAAGGTGGTCAACGGACACTCCTTCCCCGCCGACCGCGAGCGATTGGGGCGTTTTCTTTCCATCCTTGAGAATATGACTTCGGGGCAAGTGGTTTCCAACAATCCAAACCGAATGGCCATTTTTGGCATCGACGCAGCCACTTCGCCCCACATCCGCGTCTGGGGGAAGCGCAATCGCCTGGTCGCTGATTTCCTGGTCGGCAAAAGCGACTCGGAAAACCGCCCCTATCTCAAACGGTCCGATTCCGCCGATGTGACCATGGCCCCTCCTGATTTCGGCTCCTTCCTCCAACAGGATTTGGACGGTTGGAAAGACAAGACCCTGGTTGCCATCGATGAAAAGAACGCCATGCGCATTGTGCTTGAAAAAGCAGGGGAGGAAACTATTCTTGAGAGGAAAAATGCGCAATGGCGACTGGTCTCGCCCCAAGATTCCGAGGCCGACGCCCTTACTCTTCGAACCCTTTTCGAACAGCTTAAAAGTTTCAAGGCGGATCGTTTTTCGGATTCCATGGAGAGCAGCCAGGTTGATTTTGACAAGCCGGACATGACCCTCTCCATTCGCCTTGCGGACGATTCCCTGAAAGTGGCTGTTTTCAAGGCCCTGGCCGACAAATCCGGGTATTACGCCAAAGATGGAGACCGGAATTTGACCTATTTCGTCTCCGCCCTGCCCGTCGACAATCTTTTCGGGCTCAATTTTGCGGGGGAGGGGAAGAAATAGACTTTGACTCAAAGTTTTTGTTTGTTTTGGCCCTCACCCCGTCTCCGCCCTGCGCGTTCGCTGGTTCGGAGTCGGCCCTCTCCCACGATGGGCGAGGGATGTTTTCGGCATAAAATTTGTCGCTCCAAAGTTTCCCCTCCTTAAAAAGGAGGGGTGGTCGCCTCAGGCGATCGGGGTGGTCTTGAAATGGGTTGCTTGAATGCCCGAACGTTATTTCCTTATCTTTTCCAGCACCGACTCGGGGATATCAACGTTGGAGTAAACGTTGGTGACATCACCATCCTCCTCGAGCGTGTTGATGAAATTGAGGACGGATCTCGCCTTTTCCACATCGTCGATGCGCACCGTTTCCTTGGGCTTCATGGTGACTTCCGCTTTTTCAATCTTGAACCCCTTGGCCCTGAGGGTTTCGGTTGTCTTATGGAGCGCGGTGAAGGGGGTGTAGATCTCAACGGTTTTCTCCTTGGCCTGAATGTCGTCCGCGCCCGCATCGATGGCCTCCAGCTCAATTTCCTCGGCCTTGCCTTCGG
The DNA here is from genome assembly GCA_016220125.1 of Candidatus Peregrinibacteria bacterium. Taxonomy (GTDB): domain Bacteria; phylum Patescibacteriota; class Gracilibacteria; order UM-FILTER-43-11; family UM-FILTER-43-11; genus FEN-1329. The sequence goes on along the minus strand of JACRIF010000085.1, from coordinate 7,122 downwards.
TCGCGACCACGATCAACCCCTTTTTGTCGAACATCCACGCCACGGTCCCCGAATTCCCCAGGGTTCCGCCGTTTTTGCCGAACGCGGTGCGCACGTTGGTCACTGTTCGGTTCTTGTTGTCCGTCAGGCATTCCACGATGACGGCAATGCCTGAGGGTCCACGGCCCTCGTAGGCGATCTCCGCGATCTCCGCCTCGCCTTTCAGTTCCCCGGTGCCCCGCTTGATGGCGCGATCGATGTTCACGTTGGGGACATTGTCCATTTTCGCGCTTTCGATGGCAAAACGGAGGGTCGGGTTCGTTGATGGGTCCCCTCCGCTTTGGGCGGCTTTGGCGATCAGATGACCGTGGCGCGTGAAGATTTTGCCCCGTTGCGCGTCATTGGCGCCTTTTTCAATTGTGTGATGGCCGGACATAGGGTTGAGTTATTGATTCGAATGGTTGGCAGCATTGTGGCCAGGATTGTGGTGGCAACTATTCTGTCCACCACCCTGCCAACAATACGGATTTTTTTAAACTAAAAAGGGCATGCCCAGAATATGACACGCCCTCTTTGAACTTTCAATATCAGTTGGGAAGACTAGCCTTTTTTGTACATGGTCACAAAGGGGACCAAGGCCATCTCGCGGGCGAGCTTGATCGCGGCGCTGAGGGTCTTCTGGTGCCTCATGCAGACGCCGGAATAGTAGCGGGCTTTGATGCGCTTGAAGCCGTCGATGAAGAATCGAAGGGTTCGGAGGTCTTTGTAGTCGATGTGCTCCATCTGGTTGGTGCAAAAAGTACAGCGTCGTTTGCCGACGGGGTGCTTTTGGTTTGTGGAGAAGATGATTGCGTTGGCCATAGGTCAGGTTTTAGGATTTAGGTTATAGTCTTTAGTCTGATTACATTTTTCCGCCGATGATCTCATCCAGTTTTTTGTCGAGATCGGCCTTGCTGGCCTCTTTGCCCTTTTCCTCGGCGGGCCTAACGGCTGCCTTGGCGGGGGCGGAATACTTGTAGCTCATATTTTTCTTCGGGAAGAAATCCTTCTTCGCGGGAGCCTCGGCCATGGTCAGGTCGTACTTGGTGTAGACGTGCCCGGCCGGGAGCTTGATGATCAGGGAGCGGACGACCTCCTTGTCGATGCGGAGCGCCTGTTTCATCTCATGCAGAAACGAAGTCGGCAACTCGAGGTTGTAAACGGTGTAGACGCCTTCGTCCTTCTTTTTGATGCGGTAGGCGAGCGGTCGTTTGCCCCAGAAGTCCTGGTGGACGACTTTGCCTCCTGCCTTCACCACGGTTTCCTCGAAATCACCGAGCTTCTTCTTGATCTCGGATTCCCGAAGTTCGGGGTTCAAAATAATCATCAGCTCATACAAGCCGACGCCGGTCTGGGCCCCCTTTGCAGGGACATTCTCTTTTGCCATAGGGTTCATCTTTATGGACTAAAATCCGCCAGAGGCGGAGCGCCCTGGGCCTATATGGCCGAGGGAAAGATTGCGAAGCTATTTTACGGCTTTTTCGCCCTTTTGCAAGGGGTTTTTCCATCCTCCTTATTTTGTGAGCTTTTTCAATCCCTGCCACCAGTCGTTGGAGTGGGTTTCCTGAAGGGCCTTGAGCAATTTCTTTGCCGACTCCGTTTTGAGGGCGTTTGAGACGTTTGTGATCCAATCCTGGGCGAAATGGCGTCCCTCCTCGGTGTATTTTTTGGCCATCAGGGCCATGTCCAACAAGTCCGCGTCTTTCGCAATGACCCCAGCCTCGGTTGAGCGGTTCTCCGTTTCCATCCACAGGGAGAGGATTTCACCTCCGATCTCGCCCAACGGTTCGGTCTGCTCCTGGGCCGCGCGCTCTTCGTCGGAGGTCACATAGCGGTTCGCCACCTTGTGCACATCGCCCACCCGGGTTTCGGCCATGTCGTGGAACACCACCATGGCGCAGACTCGGCACGGGTCGGGATGGTTCTCCATTTTGGCCAAAACGAAGGCGATTTGGGCCGCGCAGAGCGAATGCTCCGCGATGCTTTCGACGTGATCCACACCGATCATCCGCCACCCTTCGTGCTTCACGTGGCGCATGTGGGACATCTCGTAGAGGAATTTTGCGAGTTTCTTTTCCATAAGAACAATATTAGCGATAAGTAGTAAGCGATAAGCGTTAAGCCGATCCAATTTTCTGATAAACTAGGCGCATAAGCAATTGGAATATGAAGCGTTTGGGAAAAAAGGCAAAGGCCGCCGAGATCATCGCCATCCTGGAGCGGTTGTTTCCGGTGGTGCCCATTCCGTTGAAGCACCGCGACCCCTTCACCCTGCTTGTGGCCGTCATGCTTTCGGGGCGATCCACGGACGCCATGGTGAATCGGGTCACCCCTGCGCTGTTCGCCAAGGCCGACACGCCCGCGTCGATGGCCTCGCTTTCTGCGGATGAGATTCGCGCCTTCATCAAGCCTTGTGGCCTATCGCCCGCCAAATCCAAGCACATCCGCGCGATGTCCCAGATCCTGGTTGAAAAGTTCGGCGGGCAGGTGCCACGGAATTTTGAGGACTTGGAATCGCTCCCCGGAGTGGGGCATAAAACCGCCTCCGTTGTCCTATGCCAAGCGTTTGGGATCCCCGCTTTTCCGGTGGACACCCACATCCACCGCCTTGCGCGCCGATGGGGTTTGAGCAATGGGCGAAGCGTTGTGCAAACGGAGCGGGATCTTAAACGACTGTTTCCCGAAAAATTGTGGAACAAGCTCCACCTCCAGATGATCTATTTCGGTCGGAAATATTGCCCGGCACGGGGGCATGATCCGAAACAGTGCCCGATTTGCAGCCGATTCGGAGGAAGATAATTACGAGTTTCAAATTACGAATTACGAATTTTTATGATATCTTTTGCCTTGCTCCTGATTTTGTAATTCGCAATCGAAGCATGACTTTTTTGGAGGGTTTAAACACAGAGCAGCGCTTGGCGGCCGAGACCCTGACGGGGCCTCTTCTGATCGTGGCGGGGGCGGGGAGCGGGAAGACCCGCGCGCTCACCTTTCGCATTGCCAACATGATTTCCCAAGGGGTGGCCAAGCCGTGGCAGATTTTGGCGGTCACATTCACCAACAAGGCGGCGCAGGAAATGAAGACGCGCGTGGAGCGGCTGTTGGAAAAGCACTTTCCCGGCCACGATCCGAAAAATGTCCCAACCATCGGCACGTTCCATTCCATCTGCGCGCGCATTTTGCGGACGCATCCCGAGATGATCGGGCGCGAAAAATCATTTGTGATCTACGACGACCACGACAGCGAAAGCCTGGTGAAGCGCATCATGAAGGAGCGGATGGTCGACGAGGAGCGCATCAAGCCCCGCGCGGTGATGGGGGCGATCTCGAATTCCAAGAACCGCGTGCGGAGCGCCGAAAATTTGATGAAGATGGCCACCCGTCCTTTTGACAAGACCGTGGCCGAGATCTACGCGGAATACGAAAAACGATTGAAGCAGAACAACGCGCTGGATTTCGACGATCTGCTTTTGTGCGCGGTTCGGCTTTTTCAGGAGCAACCGCAGGTGCTCGATTATTACCAGGAGAAGTGGCGCTTCATCAGCGTGGACGAGTACCAGGACACGAACCATGTTCAGTACATCCTCACCAAACTACTGGCCTCCAAATACCGCAATTTGTGCGTGATCGGCGACAGCGACCAGTCGATCTACGGTTTCCGCGGTGCGGACATCAGCAATATCCTGGACTTCGAGAAGGACTATCCCGACGCGAAGCTGATCAAATTGGAGCAGAACTACCGCTCCACCCAAAGCATCCTCGATGCCGCGGATTCGATCATCGAAAAGAACAAGCAGCGCAAATCCAAGAAGATGTGGACGGAGCAAAAAGGCGGCGACCCCATCCAGATTTGGCATTTGGGCTCCGAATACGAGGAGGCCGAGCGCATCACGCAGGAAATCGAGCGGCTCCGGCGAGAAGAAGGGGCGAAACTCAACGACATCGTGACACTGTACCGCACCAACGCCCAGTCGCGCGTGCTCGAGGAGGCGTTGCTCAAATCCGGCCTGCCCTACAAAGTGATCGGGGGCGTGCGGTTCTACGCGCGCAAGGAGGTGAAGGATATTTTGGCTTATCTGCGCATCGTTTTGAATCCCCAGGATTCCGACGCCCTGCTCCGCATCGTGAATGTGCCCTCTCGCAAGATCGGCGCCACCACGCTCCAGAAATTGCAGGCGTTCGCCATGGGCCGATCGCTCACGCTGGGCGAGATGATGAAACATATCGATATGGTCACGGAATTGCCCGATTCCGCCCGGAGCCGGTTGTCGCAGTTTTGGAATTTGGTCGAGCGGTGGAAAGAGCGTTCCCAAAAAATCGTGGTGTCCGAACTCCTCAAGGAAATCATCCGCGACATCGGATACAAGGAGTTTTTGACCGACGGCACCGAGGAGGGCGAGATGCGCTACGACAATATTTTGGAATTGGTGTCGGTTTCCGGCAAATACGACGGGTTGGAACCCCACGAATCCCTCAGCTCCTTTCTGGAAGAAGTGGCCCTGGTGGCGGAAACCGACAAGATCAACCGTGAGGAGGATGCCCTGACCCTGATGACCCTGCATTCGGTGAAAGGGCTTGAGTATCCGTACGTGTTCATCGCGGGGTGCGAGGAGAATCTTTTCCCCCATAGCCGCACGATGTTCAACCCCGAGGAAATGGAGGAGGAGCGCCGCCTGATGTACGTGGGCGTGACCCGCGCCATGAAACGGCTGTATTTGGTCGCGGCCAAGCAACGGCAGATCTTCGGCGAGTACCAGCACAACCCGATTTCACGGTTCATCCACGATATTCCCGAGCACCTTTCGGAACGCGTGGGGGTCGAGAAAAGCCGTGTGGAGCTGTTCCGCGTTTCCGAGCACGACCAACGGCCGAAAGAGGAAATCATGGTGCGCCTCACGGCCGAACAAAAGTTCAAGGATGGCGACCATGTGCGCCACGCCAGTTTCGGGGAGGGAATTGTGGTGGAGCGGCGAGGCGACCTCGTCACCATCGCGTTCCTGGACAAGTTGTGGGGCATCAAGAAATTCGCGGCGAATATCGCGCCGTTGGAAAAGATAGGTTAGATAATGGTTTTTGATTGACTAATTATAAAAAATGTTGTAGAATTTTAAACCGTTTTGGTCTTTTCCATCGTTTTGGCGTTGCCGTACCTTTTCGCATAGTGCGAAATAGACGGTCAACGTTGAACAGTCTAACTGGAGGTGTACCGTGAAGCGCTCGATGATCGTCGTTTCTTTCGCTCTCGCTGTCCTCACCACCCCTAGCCTTTCCCTGGCTCAGGACGGGCCGGCGCCCGAGGATATCGATCGGCCTCTTCCCAACCTCGGAGGCACCCAGCTGATGCCCCACTGGGTGCTCGGGTTGGGAATTTTGCAGATCCCCACCCCGGCGAAGGACGACAATTTTGTTGTCCCGACGTTTTCGTTCGGGTACCAGTATGTGAATGAGGGCCTGCATGGCCTCATCACCCTCGACCTCGGGTTCCGTCCCGAGGAGCAGGTTTTCTCCCTCACCGCCAGTGGTGGGTTGGGAACCCCGCTGGGGAACTGGCACTTCGGCCCGGCCGTCACCGTGGGATACGTGCACCTTTTTCAGAAGGAGGAGCACATCCACGGGATGGCCTTGGCGGGGGGGATACTCATCGACTATCGTCTCCCCATGGACGCGGGGTACCGGTTGAATCTCAACATCGGCCCCCAGTGCGTCTTCTTCAGCTCCAAGGCGTACCCGGAGATTCGGAACGTCCTGGGGCTGCACCTGGCCTTGGGCTTCTCCATACCCTGGTTTGGGTGACGCCACCCAACCTCCAACCAAAACGCGGGGGCGGTCCGATTGAAATACATCGGACCGCCCAACGCTACCATCACAAAACTACCGCAAACCCGATTTCCGTATTAGGATGGGGTAGATTTAAAATATCTTATGTCCAAAATTCAGGAACTAAAAGCGCTTTTAGAACAATATGGCTTGTGGGCGAAAAAGCGCCTGGGGCAGAATTTTTTAGTGGATGAGGAAATTTTTGAACATATTTTAGGCGCGGCCGACCTTAAATCTACTGATAATATTATTGAAGTGGGTCCAGGGACTGGTTTTTTGACCGAGCAATTAATTGAAAAAGCCCATCGTCTGATTGCGGTTGAGTATGATTCGGATATGATTCGTGTTTTGGAACAAAGATTCAGAAAATCTAAGAATCTCGAGCTCGTTTATTCCGATATCCTTAAATTCAGGATCAAAGAACAGGGGTTTAAAGGGAAGCCTTACAAAGTGGTGGCCAATATCCCTTATTACATCACTTCGCCCCTTCTTAAGCTTTTTTTACAGTCAGAGTGCAAGCCTAGCCTTATGGTGGTTTTGGTTCAAAGAGAAGTGGCCGAAAAGATCTGCGGCCTTTCCAGTAAAAGTGTAATCACCATCGAAACCCAGCTTTATGGAAAACCGGAGATCATCGGCATTGTCCCACGGGACGCTTTTTATCCGGTGCCCGCGGTGGATTCGGCGATTTTGAAAATTGAAGTCTTCAAAAAACCATTGATGCCTGAAAGTCAGATGGCTGATTTTATTCGGCTGGTAAAATTCGGTTTTTCGCAGAAGCGAAAAAAACTCAGCAATACGCTTTCGGCAGGGTTGCGTTTTGATACGACGACCATGAAAACGATTTTGCTGAAGGCTGACATTGATCCCAATTTGCGCGCTGAGAATCTTGAGATTGAGGACTGGAAGCGCCTTTTGAAAGTATTGACAAAATTAAAAAAATAGTTATAATTATCTCCATTTAACGCGTCCTTCCCGAACCGTTCTATGGGAAGGATTTTTTATACAATTGTATTTTTAGTCGGTTTTCTGGCAGGTATCCTGCTCCATTTGATTGTACGATTGGAGATTTTTCCGCTTTGCGGATTTATCATAGGCTTTTTTAGTTTCACGCTCGGGATATGGCGCGCCAAGCGTTTGAGATTGTTTGCAATGTTCCTATTTTTGCTGGCTCTGTGTTTGGGGCTTTTACGGGCAAATGTGAGCGAGCATCGGCTCACGCCTGAACAGATTGATTTTTATAACGGGAGGCCGGTTGAAGCTGAGGGGGTGATTACGGAAACGGATATT
>JACRIF010000083.1 GCA_016220125.1 Candidatus Peregrinibacteria bacterium | reverse complement strand
TCGCTCAAACATAAGCACCAGCGCTACATCCAAATTTCCACCGACGAGGTGTACGGCGACACCGAGGAGGGTTTTTTCACGGAATCCTCGCACCTGAAACCCAGCTCCCCCTATGCGGCCTCGAAAGCGGCGGCGGATCTTTTGGTGCTTTCCTATGTTCGCACCTTTGGCCTGCCCGCGGTCATTTCCCGCTGTTCCAACAATTACGGCCCGAACCAGTTCCCCGAGAAGCTTTTGCCTTTTTTCATCCAACGGCTCATGGCCGGGCAAACAGCCCCCTTGTATGGCGACGGCTCCAACATTCGCGATTGGTTGCATGTCACCGACCATTGCCGGGCGATCGATCTCATTCTCCATCGAGGGCAAATCGGAGAGGTGTACAACATCGGCTCCAACAATGAGCGCACGAACCTTGAGGTCACCCAACGACTGCTCACGCTCTTGAATTTGCCCGAGGATCGCATCGAGTTTGTGAAAGACCGACCCGGGCACGATTTGCGATACGCCATCGATGCCCACAAGATCACGAAAGAGCTGGGATGGGCCCCCACCATTGATTTTGAGAAAGGGTTTAGGGAGACGGTGGAGTGGTATTTAAAGCGATAAGCACTAAGCAGTAAGCGATAAGCGTAAAAAACTTTTGCTTAATGCTTAGCACTTACCGCTTAACGCTTAATTTATGTGCGGAATCTTCGGATACATCGGAAAACGCGACACGGCGCTTGAGTTGGTGATCGAGGGGCTTAAGAAACTCGAGTACCGGGGGTACGACTCGTGGGGCGTGGCCGCGGAGCTCAACGGTTCCCTTTTTATCGAGAAGCAGGTTGGCAAGATCTCCGAGGCCGATCTAAGCCCAATCAAGGGCAAGAATGTTCACATGGCCATGGGCCACACCCGATGGGCCACGCACGGGGGCGTCACGCAGATCAACGCTCATCCGCATTTCAGCTGGGACAAGAAAATCGCGGTTGTGCACAACGGCATCATCGAGAACTACGAGGAGGTTCGCGAGTTTGTGGGAAAGGAGAAATTCGTCTCTCAAACCGACACCGAGGTTATCGCGCATCTGATCGGCCATTTCCGCCAGACCATGCCTTTCAAGGAGGCGGTGCTGGCCGCGATCCACAAGTTGAAAGGCCGGTACGCCATTGTGGTCATGAATGTGGGCGAGCCCCATCTGATCGCCGCGCGCCGAGGATCGCCTTTGATTTTGGGCATTGGCAAGGGCGAGACTTTTTTGGCCTCCGACATTCCTGCGTTTTTGGAATACACACAAGATGTGATGTATCTCGATGACAATGAACTCGCCACCGTGGGCGAATCCGTCGCTTTTTTCAGCATCGAAACGGGCGCTCCCCTCGAGAAGCGGGTCGTGAATATCGACTGGAAGGCGGAGTCCGCCGAGAAAGGGGAGTACGACCATTTCATGCTCAAGGAGATCATGGAGCAGAAGGATTCGATATTGCGCGCCATCAACCAGAACGACGAGGAGATTCTGGAGATCGCCGAGGCGATCAAAAAATCCCGTGGATGCTTTTTCTCGGGTTGCGGAACCGCGGGCAAGGTGTGCATGGCCGCGGAGTATTTCTTTTCCATCATCGCCAATCGGCACGTCAATTTCGCGCCCGCTTCCGAGTTCCCCATCTATCATCATTTTTTGCGCCCCGAGAGTTTGCTGATCGTGGTTTCGCAGAGCGGCGAGACAGCGGACGTGCTCGAGGCCATGGAGGCGGCCAAAAAGAAGGGCGCCAAGGTGCTTTCCATTGTGAATGTGGCGGGCTCCACCATCGCCCGCACCAGCGATTATTCGCTCCAGATCAAGGCGGGCCCCGAGAAGGCCGTGGCTTCCACCAAGGCGGCCACGTCCCAGTTGGCACTGCTGCTTTTGATCGCTTACGCCATTCGCGGGGATCTGCAAGAGGGGAGGCGCGTTTTGGCCGAGGCGGCCAGCGCCGTGAACGACATGCTGAACCCCCGATTCCTGACCTATGTGAAAGGGGTCGCCGAAAACATCAAAAACCACGAGAACGCCTACATCATCGGCAAGGCCGAGAACTATCCCATGGCGCTCGAGGCGGCCATCAAAATCCAGGAGGTTTCCTACATCCATGCCGAAGGTTTTGCGGCGGGCGAGCTGAAGCACGGGCCCATCGCACTGATCAGCAAAGGCACCCCCTGTATTTCGCTGATCGCGAACGATGAGGTGAAGCAGGACATCATCTCCAACACCATCGAGCTCAAGGCTCGCGGCGCCCATATCATCGGCATCAGCCCCGAAAACCACGAGGTTTTCGACCAATGGATCCGGGTGCCCGATGTCGGCGTGGCCTCGCCCCTCGTGAATTTGATCCCGATCCAGTTGATGGCTTATTATTTGGGCGTGCTTCGAGGGCACAACCCCGACATGCCACGCAATTTGGCGAAGAGCGTGACGGTTAAATAAGTTAAGAATTAAGAGTTAAGAGTTAAGAGTTAAGAGTTAAGAGTTAAGAGTTGAAAGATTATGAATCTTATTTTTGGGCTTAATATTCATGGCTACAGCATTTTGGGGATTTTCTGGAACCTGTTTTTGATCCTCATTCCCTGCCTTACCGTGTATGGGATGGCTGTGGCGGTGGGAAAGCGCCCATGGAAGGCTTTGGGAGGGATTGAAAGGGCTGTTTTCGTCGCCCTTTTCCTGTATTGGCTCTTCTGGTTCCCCAACACCGCCTACCAGTTCATGATCCCCCGGCATTTGGCGGATTATTGCGCCCATTTCGACAAAAACCGCGTGTGCGACACGGGGTCGTGGCTGGTCACTTTTTTCTTTGTTTACGCCTTGGCCGGCTTGCCCGCGTTCTACTACGCCCTCAACCGCATGGAAGGGCTTCTGGCACGCGTTTTTTCCAATAGGCTATCTAAAGGCTTCACCGCCTTGGCCATTCCCCTGACGACCCTGGGCGTGATGCTGGGGCTGTTTGAGCGGGCCAATAGCTGGGAGGTTCTGACCGCCCCCTGGGGATTGGCCAAAACCACGGTGGGGTACCTTCAAAATGCCGATACGCTTCTATTCTTCGGCCTATTCACCGCGAGCCTTTACGCCATTTACTACGGTTTTAGG
>JACRIF010000082.1 GCA_016220125.1 Candidatus Peregrinibacteria bacterium | reverse complement strand
GTCGTCCCCCCTTGAGATCCAGCGCGAGCGAACCGACCAACCGTGGCTGAACCATCGGCTTTTGGCCGTTCACGGCATGGGCGAGGAGCACGACGGCAAAATTTTGTATTCCCGCTACCACGGCAAGTCCGAGGAAATGAAGGACCGGAAAATGCTCCAGGTGTTCCACAGCGCCTACGATTCGCACCGGAAAACCGATCACGCCGACAAGCGCTACCAGGAGGAAACGCCCAAGATCCTGTTGGCCGAGTTTCGTATCCAGGGCATCCATCAGGAGATCCTTGAGATCCGCAAGGGCGACCCCGAAGCCTCAGCCAAGAAAGAGGGGATTCGCCTCCGGCTCATTGAAGAGGTCGCGGCGCTCAGCCGTGCCACCAACGTGCACAAGCATTCCGCGTTCCAATCGCTTTTGGCCTCGGTCAACCTGAAGGACAGCATGGGCCGGGACAACCTCGGTGCGGCGTGCGCCCGCCTGCTCAGGGCCTTGGGGCAAATTCGAAGCCGCAGGCCCCAAATCTACAAGCGCTCCCAATTCGGCCATGCCGATCAGCAAACGTTGGACGAGGCGATCGGCAAAGGCGAAGCCCATCTTTCCGAATACCGAAACGCGGCCCGGGTCATGATCCAAAAAATGCCGTGCCTGAAGAGCAATCCGGTTTTCAACGGGTCCGCAAAAGGCCTGGGAAACCAAGCCGATGCCGTGACCGTGGCGCTGGTCGGTCCTTTCCGCTCCATGATGAGCCGATCGGATATCCCGCCCGTCAGGCCCTTTAATCTTTACGGAAAGAAGCTTGAGGAAACCCTGAACACCATCCAAGCCTCCATCCGGCTTGAGAACACCGACAAGCACGACAAATTCGCGCACACCAGCCTGGAGGTTTCGAAAGCGTTCCACCTGATGCAACTGTTCGACTTCCAGAAACGCATCGAGCGCCTCATCAAGGAGGTTTCCCTGAGCACCGCCCTGGATTTCAATTCCCTCACGGGCAAGGCGGTGGCGCTCGAGAACGTGGTGCTCAAGCCCGAGATGCCCTTGTCCGCCACCTCCGCGCCGTACCAGGCCGCTTATGCCGTCGTGGCGAAAATGGCCCAAGGGTTGGTCCGCGGACTGCGCCACTATTCCGACAAGAAACTATCCGCCGTGGAAATGGGGGAGCGGCGCCTGAGCCTCAAGGCCTATCTTGAGACAGTCGATTTTCCGGCTATTTTAGCCACTTTGGATTAGACGCCTCCAGCTATTCGGTGACAAATCGGAGCACGAGGTCGACCAGGATCCACGCCATCAACGTGACCGCCAGGCCGATCAGGGCGTGGGTGATGGTGGATTTGGCCTCCGCCTTTTTCTCCTCGCCCATCACGATGTAGGTGTAGCCGCCGATCATGACGTACAGCACCGACAAGGTTCCCCCCAGGGCGATCAGCGTTTGGGTGAAGTATTTGACGAAGCAGGGAATGTTCCACAGGTGAATATTGCCGGTGCGGATCATGTCGGCAAGACCGATGCAGTTGCCCCCCACACCGCCCAGGTTCGTGTTTTCGGCGGGCAACACCGTCGGAGGTGTGAATGTTTGGGCCGAAACCGCGGTGGCGCCAAGCACGGACAGCAAAAGAACGGACTGGGTCCGCAAGGCGATTTTGATTGAGGAAATTTTTACCATTTTTATTTTTTTAACCGAGTGAATTCTACCAAATCTTTGCCTTGTCCGCAATGGCCGACTTCGATAAACTGATGTCTGTTTGAAATTTGCCATTTCATGCTCAATATCGAAAGCGCGGATGCGTATCCGCGCCTTCAAAAATATAATTCACAATTCAATGCGTTATTCCAAACTCTTCAGCAAAACCTCCAAAAGCGTCCCCACGGATGCCGACTCGCTCAACGCCAAATACTTGGTCCAAGGCGGATTTGTCCATCGCGAGATGGCTGGCGTGTATTCCTATCTTCCCCTGGGGCTCAAGGTGCTTCGCAACATCGAGCGCATCATCCGCGAGGAGATGGAGGCCGTCGATGGGCAGGAAATCCTGATGCCCGCTCTGACCCCCAAGGAAAATTGGGTCACCACGGGCCGATGGGACGCCATGGACATCCTCTTCAAGCTCAAGGGCACGGGCGACAAGGACTACGCCTTGGGCGCGACCCACGAGGAAATCGTGACTCCGCTGGTGCAAAGCTATGTGTTTTCGTACAAGGATCTGCCCTGCACGGTCTTCCAGTTCCAGAACAAATTCCGCAACGAGGCGCGCGCCAAGTCCGGACTGTTGCGCGGACGGGAATTCAGCATGAAGGACATGTACTCGTTCCACCGCGACCAGCATGATTTGGACACCTACTACAAAGTGGTGAAAGAGGCCTATTTCCGCGCCTACAAGCGGCTCGGCTTCGACCCCGAGCTCACCTATTTCACCTACGCCTCGGGCGGCTCGTTCTCCAAATATTCCCACGAGTTCCAGATCGTTTCCCCGGTGGGCGAAGACCATTTGTACGCCTGCGAGGCCTGCAAGGTCGCCGTGAACCGCGAGATCCTGGAGGATCAGAAAGTGTGCCCCGAATGCGGAAACGACAAATTGGTCGAGAAAAAGTCGGTCGAGGTAGGCAACATTTTCAAACTGGGCACCAAATTCACGGATGCCTTCAAATTCCGCTACGCCGACGACACGGGCAAGC
>JACRIF010000084.1 GCA_016220125.1 Candidatus Peregrinibacteria bacterium | reverse complement strand
CAATCGCCCCCACCGTGAGCGACCCCCAGCACAACGACTGGTACCGCCCCGCGGTTTTTTCGTCGGATTGCTGGACCACCAGGCCGTCGCAAATGACATCGGTGAAGCCCATGCCCATGTTGGCGATCATGAGCGGGATGGCGAAGCTGATAAAGGAATCCGCGAACCGCCAGATATAGAGCCAGCTCAGAATGGTGAGCAATGGGGTGATGTGCAAATAGGGCCTGCGCCGAAGCCCCCGGATCGGCACCAGATCGGTGAGGAACCCGTAGATGGGCTTGATGCTCCACGAGATGGTCGGGAGCGCCGCCAAAATGCCCAATTGGACGAAGCTGAGGCCCAATTGATTGCGGGTGAACAGGAATTCCGCCAAGGCGGAAATCCCCACTGCGGCCTGCACAAAATAAACGGCCGCGAAAAACAGTTCGTTTCGGCTCAGGGGGAATCGAAGGGCCATAAAGCATGGGTTATCGATGCCTCAAGCTTAGCACAGGCCATGATCCCGTCCTTTTCCAAAAAATACTTGCTTTATTTTAAAATTGTTTTATAATATTTACGATTTGGCAGGCATCTCTCAAATAATGAGAGTGTGCCTGTCGCTCACTACCCTTTCCATAGGAGCAACGATGAAGCACAAGAAAGACGAAGAAGTGACCCCTTTCCACAAGGTCACGGTTTGGATCTTCCTGGGGGCAGGAGGCTGGCTGGTCATCATTGCCGCCGCCCTTCTCCTCCGCCGTTGCAACTGACGGATTGACCACCCCCTGATGTCCCTGTACGGGCCAGGGGGTTGTTTCTTATGCCATCAATTCACCCAAAACCTTGATCGCGAGCGCCTGATCGATGAAAAACGGGCTGGTGGCGATGGTGATGAGATCCGCCCGCCCCATCCATTCGCGCGTTTTTCCGAGGCTCAATTTTCGGTCGATGTAGCCCATTTCGGGCGCCCAAAAATCGAGGTCGATGTTGAGGATGAGGTTTCCCCGTAGGGGTTCAAAATTTTGAACCCCTACGGGGCCCAATGCACCCAATTCCTTTTCACTGGTCACCGAATCCAATTTTCCAACCAACCCTTCCTCCATGGCAGGCACAATGTAATTCCCCACATTCAAAACCCAATTCGTATATTCAAAAACCCTTTTCAAATTATGCGATTCGTCTTGGGTCAAAAACCCCTCGGGCCTCCGCATATCCTTGTGCTGGTCGACATGAATCAAGGTCGCTCCGCTTTGGATCAACCCCTTTTCACGCGCTTCGTGCCAAAAGTAGAACACATGGTTGTGGTTGTCGACGAGGATGATCGGCTTGCCGGTTTTTGGATGTTTCATCCGCACAAAATTCCGAAGCCCGACACAGGACCGGAGCGTGTCCGTTTCATCGAAATCCTCGAACACCACCTGATCGCCAATAACCACATCCCCCAACCCGCCTTCAATCAGGCTCGGAACATGAAGGGTCGGATTTTTCCGCCGATCGAAGGAGAAGGCGTTGTTGCTCCAATTCCCCGTGATTTGGAAAGGGTGGTCGTACATGGGCACCTTCAGTTTTTTAAAATTGGACTATGCGCCGTAGCTCCGATGGCCATCGGAGCGGAGGCGTATGGGCCGATTATAGCGCATGATTCAAAAATCCCGCTTGCCTTTCGGCCAACGGGATTTTTTCAGATCGATTCCAAATGGATACCAACTAGACTACAAATGGATTTATGAGCAGTCCGTAGTCTCGCATTTACAGAAGGTGTAATTGTGAATCGTTCAGACGCCGCAGTTGCCGTAAACGTAAGACGCTAGTGCCCCTCGCCAACGCTTGAAGCTCTCTCCTCTTTCCTGCCCCCAGGAGCTCATCAGCCACTTGGTCGACAGGCTTTTCCTCAAGGGGGGTCTCGCAGGGGTAAATTCCATTTTTGGTCGACTCCAAAAGGACACCATTCACAATTTTGGGTAATTGTTCCCAAACATCTTCCGTAGCGATGCTAGACAATAGGCAGTCTGTTGATGCCTCGAAAGCCTTAGTTATGGGCTTCAGGTCATCAATCCCGTAATAGTCCTCATGATTGGCCCCCTCAGGAACCCCTCGAAACTTCGGCAGACTGAATGGCTCCTCTGTGCTAAAGATGTTTTCGAAAATCCGTTGATCGACAGTAGGAAAAAAATCCGGCAACCATTTTCTTTCGGTTAGACATTGGTGAAAGATGGATTTCGTCTCTTGATATTTCTTGTGGAGGATAACCCGAACCCGCATTGGATCGTAGGGGGTTTGGCTTGGCCTTGAGATGCTCTGTTCAATTAGGGCAGAGATGTAAAAATTTCGACCCGCTGGCCCCGGATTGGTCGCAATCAAGAACATGGCCAGTCGAATTGAAACCACACATTCTCCGGCGGGGTTCGTTGGAGAGAATAATTCTGCAAGGGTATTATGGGGGAAGCCACTCTTTCGTGATTCAAAGGCTGAAATCTCAATGAATTTTTGAGTTTGGACTGGCGATAACCTGAACCAATCTACCCCCTCAACATAGTGCCCCCCCTCTATCACTTCATCCAATATTTCGCTGGGGGTTTTCCCAGGAATATAGATTCTGTGGACCTGTTTCAAAGATAAAAAATTACCTTTTTCCTCCTGAAGAGTGTGGAGGGGGAGATTCTGAAAATCACGGATGGTCGGATGCAAAAAAACTTTCATTTTTCAAAATTATGGATTAAATACAAAATTTTTGTTTTTTGAATTGTTGGCTTACGAACATCCGCTGGTCTCCCCGCAATCCATGCACTTGTAGCACGTTCCGCTGCGGATCATGCCGGCGCCGCAGTTGCTGCACATGGGCGCGTCGTCGTTCTGGAATGCCTGGGGTGTGCCGTGGACCGTGGTGGCCGCGGCCCCCACCTTGGCGGTCAGCTTGCGCTCGGGCGCCTTGTTCTTCTCTAGCACATCGATCAACTTTTGCTCCACATCGGGCTCCTGGGCTTTGATTTCGGGTTCGGAAATGGTGACCACTCGGCGCATGCTCGCCAGGGCGCCCGTGGTGCCCATGGTTCCCTCGGAGTAGGCTTTGTCGACCAATTGGGCGTTGTGGTATTTCTTGGCGGTTTCCTTGTCGAGGAACTTGAGGCCGAGCCAGCGGCCCAGGTAATCCATGATGGATTTGACCATGGGAATCTCGCGGTTGCTCGTCATACCGGCGGGCTCGAAGCGGGTGTGGGTGAATTTGGCGATCAACACCTCGAGCGGAACCCCGTATTGCAGATTGAGCGAAATGGAGAGCGCGAGCGCATCCATGATTCCGGAAAGGGTGGAGCCCTCTTTGTTCATCTTGATGAACAATTCGCCGGGAGTGCCATCGTCGTACAGGCCGACGGTGAAGTACCCCTCGTGGCCGGCCACCGCGAACTTGTGCGTGATGGACTGGCGCTCGGCATTGAGCTTGTGGCGCAAGGCGCGCTTGGTGATCTCGACCTCGCGGATCTCGATTCGTACCTCTTCCTTTTTATCGGCCTTCTTGTTCGAAGCGTTGAGGGGCTGGGAAAGTTTGCATCCGTCGCGGTAAATGGCATTGGCCTTGATGCCCAAAGCCCAGCTCTGCTCGTACGCATCGAGCACATCCTCGACCTTGACCTCGTTGGGCATGTTGATCGTTTTGGAAATGGCGCCGGAGATGAACGGCTGGACGGCGGCCATCATCTTGAGGTGGCCCAGGTAATGGATGAAACGCTTGCCCTTGGCGTCGCAACGGTTGGCGCAATCGAACACGGGCAGGTGCTCGGCCTTGATGTGGGGAGCCCCCTCGATGGTCATGGCACCGCACACATATTCGTTGGCCTCATCGATCTCTTTGGCTGTGAAGCCGAGGTATTTGAGCAAATTGAAACCGGGGGCGTTGTAGGTTTCGGGGGTGACGCTCAGGCGCTCTTCCAAAGCCTCTTCGCCCAAGTTGAACTTGCTGAAGGCCATGTTGATGTCGAACGCGGTGCCCAAGGCCTTCTCGACCTTGATCAGATCGGCCTCGGTGAGCCCCTTCTTTTTGAGCGTCTTCCAGTTGATCCAGGGTGCCTCCACGAGCGAACCATGGCCGATGATGTATTCGAGGATCTCTTTGCCCTGTTCCTTGGAATACCCAAGGTTCTTGAGCGCCATTTGGACCGACTGGTTCACGATTTTCATATAACCGCCACCCGCCAGCTTCTTGAATTTGACGACGGCAAAATCGGGCTCCACGCCGGTGGTGTCGCAATCCATGAGGAGACCAATGGTTCCCGTGGGCGCGATCACACTGACCTGGGCGTTGCGGTAGCCGTATTTCTGACCCTTCTCAACCGCGGCGTCCCATGCGGTGTGCGCGGCCTTGAGCAAATAATCGGGGCAGACCGACTGGTTGATGCCGACGGGATGCACCTCGAGATTCTCGTAGTCTTTCAAATCGTAGGCGGCACGGCGATGGTTGGCCATGACGCGGAGCATGCTCTCGCGGTTGGCCTCGAAGCGCTCAAAGGCGCCCAAATGCTTGGCCATCTCGGCCGACGCCTCGTAGGAGGCACCCGTCATGATGGCGCTGATCGCGCCGGAAATGGCGCGGGCCTCGTCGCTGTCGTAAGGCAACCCCAAACACATGAGGGCGGTGCCCAAGTTGGCGTAGCCCAAACCGAGCGTGCGGTACTGGAAGCTGCGCTTGGCGATCTCGTAGCTGGGGTATTGGGCCATCAGGACGCTGACTTCAAGGGTCAAGGTCCAGAGGCGGATGGCATGCCTCATGGCCTTCACATCGAACTTGTTCGTCTCGGTGTCGAGGAATTTCATGAGGTTGAGCGACGCGAGGTTGCAAGCGGTGTCGTCGAGAAACATGTATTCGCTGCAGGGATTCGACGCGTTGATGCGGCCATCTTTGGGGCAGGTATGCCATTCGTTGATGGTGGAATCGAACTGGACTCCGGGATCGGCGCAGGCCCAGGCGGCGAAGCCGAGCTTCTGCCACAGGTCGCGCGCCTTGATGGTCTTGAACACTTTGCCGTCGAGGCGGCGGATCAGGTTGAAATTGCTGTCGCTTTTGACCGCACGCAGGAAATCATTGGTGAGGCGCACGGAGTTGTTGGAATTCTGGCCGGACACCGTGGCATACGCCTCGCCGTTGAAATCGCTGTCGTATCCGGCGGCGATGAGGGCCGCGACCTTCTTTTCCTCCTCCACTTTCCATTCGATGAACCCTTCGATTTCGGGATGGTTGATGTCGAGGCAGACCATCTTGGCGGCGCGGCGCGTGGTGCCACCCGATTTGATGGCGCCCGCGGCGCGGTCGCCGATTTTGAGGAAGGACATCAAGCCCGAGGAATGACCGCCTCCGGACAAAGGCTCTCCCTTGCCACGGAGTTGGGAAAAGTTGGTGCCGGTGCCGGAACCGTATTTAAATAAGCGCGCCTCGCGGATGAGCAGATCCATGATGCCACCCTCGTTCACCATGTCGTCTTTGACCGACTGGATGAAGCAGGCGTGCGGTTGGGGATGCGTGTAGGAATCCTCGGACTTGCGGACTTCGCCGGTGACGGGATCGGCGTAGAAGTGCCCTTGGGAAGGACCATTGATGCCGTAGGCGTGGTTGAGGCCCGTGTTGAACCATTGCGGGGAATTCGGGGCGACCATCTGGCGCATGAGCATGTGGTTCATCTCATCCTCGTAGGCGTCGGCGGACTCTTTGCTGTCGAAATAGCCATATTTCTCGGCCCAGAACCTCCAGGTGGAACTGAGGCGGCCCACCACCTGCTTGGCGCTGTTTTCGGAGCCAAGGATCGTGTTCCCCTCGGCGTCCTTCATGACCTTCCCGTTTTTGTCGTATTGGGGAACGCCCGCGCGGCGCACATATTTGGAAATGAGGATGTCGCTGGCGTTTTGGGTCCAGTCCTTCGGCACCTCGAAGTCGTTCTTCTCGAACACCACGGAGCCATCGGTTCGCGTGATCCGGCAGGAGCGCTTTTCGTATTCCACCGCGTCCAACGCATTTTTGTCTTTCTGCGTAAAAAAACGGCTGATTTTGAGACCCTTGTCTTGCATTGTGTTGGACTTAGAAATTAAGGTGGGGGGCAAAATCGGTCTTGGGAGCTGATCAAAAGACACCCATTTCTCCATGCTCTTTCTCGGCATACGTGTATAGAATAAGCATTGTAAATTAGGGCGGCCAGAGGAATCAAGTATTCCCAAAAAACTTTATTTTGATTGGCATTTGCCATGCTAGTTTAGGACCTGTTTGGGGTCAAGAAATAATTCTTGACGACCCCCTAGATATTGTATCAGTATTAGCGATGCACCTACTACATATAGTGATTTCCATGATTTTAGTCGTCACAGGAAATGGCAAGGGAAAGACCACATCGGCCATCGGAACCGCGCTTCGTGGCTTGGGCTGGGGCAAAACGGTTTCCGTGGTGTTTTTCGACAAGGGTGGAAGCCATTATGGGGAACAGACTATTTTCGATTTCCTGCAAGGGAAAATGAATGTTTTCCGGTTCGGATTGGAACGGTTCAACGAAGCCAAGCAGACCTTCCGGTTCGAAAACCTGCCAGGCGATTTCGAGGAGGCGGAAAAAGCGTTGGCCAAAGTGCGCACACTGTTGACCCAAAACCATTTCCTCGTTGTCGCGGACGAGCTCATCAATGCCATGAATCTGGGCCTGGTAAAAGAGACCGAAGTCAAAAAGTTGGTCGAGGACTGCCCCGTGGAGACCCATTTAATGCTGACGGGACGCAATGCACCCGCATGGCTCATTGAAAAGGCCGACATGGTGTCGGAAGTGAAGGAGGTCAAACACCATTACAAAAAAACGAGAAAGGCGATTCAGGGGATTGATTATTGAAAAGTCTCAAGTCTCAAGCGAGAGTCTCGAGGGAAACTCAAAAAATCCACACTTGAGACTTGCGACTCTCGCTCATTACTAAAGTTAGACGGCCTTTTTCCGCTTTTCCACCTTCCCTTTCAACCCCTTGAGATCCTTTCGCTCCTTCGAACGTTCCCGCTCGACCAGATCCTGCTCGAGCTCGTTGGTCATGTCGGCGCCGGCGCTGATCTCCTCGAAATGCTTGCGCAGGGCCTCGGCGTTCTTCTTGTTGCTCTTGTAGACAAAATCCATCACATCCCCAACCACCGGGATGGCGCCGTGCAGAAAATCGAAACTGGTGCGGCCGACCATTTTGGTCAGCTCCCATGTCGACATGTTGGCCTTCTTGGCCTCGTATAGAATGTAAAGCCCGGCCAAGGCCGTGGCCGCATCGCCGCCCTCAGGGAAAAAGAGGCCGATGATCGGATCGAGGTATTTGTCGTCCAAAAGGTCGGCCAGCTTCTCGGCGCGCTTCACGCCCGCCTCGATGCGCTTGAGCTCCTCGGGGGTCATTTTGACTTTCATTTTTTCGGGCATTTCCCGGGCGGATTCTTTCATGGGATTTTTGTTAGTAGGTACGGAAGTATTATACACCCCCCGTATTCCAAGTAGATTACAGATTGACTACAAATGGATGACAAATAGATGCCTCGTCATTCAGCGATGGCACATTCATCGATTATTCGGGGGCGCCCATTGGAGTTTCAAGGTTGGGCCCGACACGGAGGTCGGGCAACCTATTGCAGGCGCTGTCCCTGCGGACAGAAACAGTCGCCAAACGGTTGGAATGCGGAACCGCTCACCGCGCGATTCCCTTTCTACAGGCCACACCCGTGGGACAGATGATAGGCCGCGTCACGCCCCTCAGAATCCTTGAGGTTGCGATCCGCGCCTTTTTTCAGCAACAGCCGAATCACATCCTTGTGACCTTCCTCGGCCGCATCCATCAGGGCCGTTTTTTTGCCCATGTCGCGCTTGTCCAACGTGGCCCCCTTGTCGATCAAGAGGGAACACACCTTCAGGCGCCCATTTCTGGCAGCCCACATGAGGGCGGTGCGGCCGACCTGGTCGACCTGGTTCACTTTCGCGCCAGCTCTCAACAAAAGATCAGCCACCTCCGCGCTTCCGAAAATGGCGGCCCACATGAGGGCGGTGCGGCCAAACTGGTCGCCCTTGTTCACTTGGGCCCCCTTGTGGAGCAACCCATCGGCGATGTCAGACTGGTCCTTCATGGCGGCAAACATGAGCGCGGTGCGGCCGATTTCGCCTGGCGTGTTCGGATCCGCTCCCGCATCAAGCCACGCCTCCACCTTTTCCCAATCGCATTGATTGGCCGAAGTGACCATATGACCATTCATCTCTTGCTGCTTTTCGGACACACGAGCCTTCTTCGATTTTATGCGCTTGGCCATGCCTTCCTCGCTGATCGCGACCTTCGTGGTTTTCGCAACGGTTCACAAACTTCCGTCATCCAACCTTAAAATTCCAATCCCATGATTTCAAAGAGCGGTGGCCGATCACTGTATCACCCCCCTCGGCTTTTGCAAGACTCCCTTATTGGATGGGCATTTGCATCCTGTTTTTCGAGACGCATTTGGAATTGAAGTAGAGGGTTGCCCCGCTGCGGACGGTGGTGCGGCCAAAGCGCTCGTTGAGCTTTTGCTTCGCCTGGTTGAGGCGGTCGGACTGGACACTTTTTTGCGGATCCGAAAACAGATCCAACTGTTGGCCATTGGCGGGCGTGAGGCGGGTGAGGAAAGCCCCCGCGGACCGCCACACATGGTTGGACGGAATTTGGAGAAAGAGCTTTTGAAAAGCGACGATCCATTCATTGAAATCAGAGGTCGGGCGCTCGAAACGATGGCCGAAACCATAGGTCTTGAATTCCTTGTCGCGCAAATAAAGCGTGAGCTCGCCCGCGAACAATTCATGGTCGCACAGCGACTCCAGCGCGCGCTCCAAATGATACACGGCCAAACCACGGACCCAGTCGAGGTTGGAGGTGGGCTTGTCGAAGCTGCTGGTGCGACCAATACTCTTGGGCGGGACTGCTGCGGACTGAAGCGGGAACGCAACCTCGCCCCGCATCTCGCGCCACAATTGGAGCCCGGTTTGGCCCAGGAGCCGATTGACCCGGTCGTGGGGCATGTGCGCGAATTGGAGCCCGGTTTTGATGCCCCATTTTTGGAGCAGGGCCTCGCGATTGAATCCGATTCCGGGAATTTCGCCCACGGGCAGCGTGGCGAGAAAGGATTCGATGCCTATTCCCGGCACCGCCATGACGCCGTTGGGCTTGCGGATCTCGCAGGCGATCTTGGCCAAGGTTTTGTTGACTGAAATACCAAAACTGACTGTGATGCCGAGTGCTGTTTTGACCTCGGATTGGATTTTTTGGGCGATCGCCTCGAACGGCAACCGATAGAGATCGCAAAGACCACCCATATCCATAAACGCCTCGTCGATGGAGCATTCCTCGACAACGGGCGACCATTGGCGCAAAACAGCCATCAGCCGTCGGGACATGAGGGTGTAGTAGCGGAAATCGCCCTGCAAATAAATACCCTTGGGGCACAACTTTTTGGCCTCCCAAAACGGCATGGCGGTGCCGATGCCCAAAGCCTTGGCCTCGGGGGATTTGGCCAGGATGCAACTGCCCAACCTCCCCAACACCATCAACGGTTTTCCGCGGTGTTCGGGATGCCGGGCCAATTCGCAATGCGCGAAAAAATAATCGGCGTCGATCAAAGCGATGGCATTGGGCCAGTTGGCTAACATAAGACTGGGGCTTAGGGCTACGAGCTTAGGCTATGAAAATTTTCGCACAACACCCCGCACCACCCCGACCAGCGAATGCTCGGCATACCCTGCCATGGGAAGGCTGGGATAATTGGGATTCGAGGGATCGAGATAAAAGGCATCGCCTTCGCGACGAAGGGTTTTGACGGTGAACTCGCCCTCGAGGTTCACCACCACCATATCGCCGGGCTTGGCGCTGCCCGTTCGCTCGACAATGGTGATGTCGCCGGGCAGGATGCCGGCGCCAATCATGCTGTCGCCCCTGACACGGATCAGGATGGTGCTCAGGGGCTTGTCGATGAGGAACTGGTCGAGCGACAAATGGTCGTTCGCCTCCTCCTCAGCTGGCCCCGGAACCCCGGCGCGAACCGATTGAAAATAGGGGAAGCCCCTGAAATTTTTGCCCGGCAGGAGCTTGTGGTCCTTCCGGCGCAAGATCCCCTCGCGCACCAAACGATTCATCAAATAATAGATGGTGCTTTTGGATTTATACGAAAAGAGATTTTTCATCTCGTTGTAGGTGGGCAGAGTGCCGCATCTGCGGTAGTGGGAGCGCAACTTTTCGATTTGGGTTTCGATCAACATAGGTTGTGGGTTTTAGGTGATAGTTTTTAGGCCGTTCAAAATCACTTATCCGCAACTTAAAATAGTGAACATTTGTTCACTAATCAAGAAAAACGAATTGACCCAACGGTGCGTTCGATTCGGGATCCTCGCGTTTCCGAGACGGCCCTATTTTGCCTCTAGATCCAGGAATTTTCGGATCGTCTTCCGATCATTGATCAAATCATTGATCTTCTCGCGGAAGCCCACGCTCAACACAGCCATGTTCTCCTCCAATTGCGAAACCGCGTGCAGACGCTCGACAATCATCTCCAAAATCGCGAACGTGGTTCTTTCCATATAAGGGATGGGCAACATCCATCGGTTTTCCAGATGATGGGAGAACCCCTGGATGTCGTTTTGGTCCGACCCAAAATAGCAGGCGATTCCAGACAGACTGTCGTGCTCTCGGGACAAAGCCGCCTCGTGCAGGGGGCTATCCGTCACTTGGTCGCCGGCGGATAGAATGATGTGGTTGCCATTCCGGACGATCTTGCGAATCACCTCGTTTTTCGATTTCGTCAGGCCGGTTTCATATTTCAATCCCGAATAGCGACCTGTCTCATCGGTGGCCAACTCCAAGGGATGGCAACGTTCTTCGATCTCCAACACTTGGCGAAAACCGGCTACGGCCTCGGCGGGCGTTCCCGTGACCAACGTCGGCACAATATCCAGCTCCTTGCACAAACGGATGATGGGGCGCGCGTGGCTGAAAATCTGGCGAGGGGCATCCTTCCGGCACCATTCCTCCCCCAATTTAAAAACACTTTGGGCGGAAAGGCCATTCAACATTTCGGAAAAATACTTGTTTGTATCGATGATGAAAGCCACATACCCCACCTTGTCCGAAAACTCCCCCTTGTAACCAGCCGGATTGTCGCGGAACCTCTTGAAGGCACCCACCAGATCCTTGGACGCCCTCACGTTGTCGGCCCCCTTGCGCACCTCTTTCAGCAACTGGCGCAAAATAGACTCCTGGCCTTTTTCGGAAGACTCCGTGAGGAATTGCACAAAGCGCCCCATGGTGAAAGGCTTGGCCAGGGTTCCGTCCAAATCGAACACCGCCACCAATCGATTCACCGGTTGCCCCTCTTTGTCGTGTTTTTGCTCCCGCAAATCTTCGATCTTATGCTCCTTGTCCAGTTCGAACCAGGTGGGCGCCCTTTCGGATTCCTTTGCATCGGTGCGCGCACTGGCCAACTCTTGAGTCTGGGCCACCGTGTTGTTTGCCTGGACGCTTTCCCTAAACACCTCGTCAAACGCCTGGGCTGGGAGCATCCCCTTGGCGCGCGTCAATTCCTCTTTCATCCTCGCTCCATACAAATCACGGGGCTCGTGGGCCAAAAACGCGTCCGCGATTTCATGGGTGGCCACCCCCTCATCCGCACCCCCCGTGGCAATAACATAGGGAGGATTTTCAAAATCATTTTTCACCAACTGCATCAACGCCACGCCATCCCCTTCGGTCTGCACGCGGGTGTCGCATAGCAACAACGCGATACGCTCTCGCTCACCCTTCACCGCCCTTTCCGCCAAAATATCCATCGCCTGCTCAATGCTTTGAGCCGTGATGATAGCGTCAGGCGAAAGACCCAGGTCCTGCAGGGTTGCCTTCGTATCGCCGGTACCCTTGGATTCGCTTTCGACCACCAGCACATGGATGGACTGCTTGGATTCTGGCATTTGGGTTGAACTATAAAATGATTGGAGGATTACTCTAGCATAAATTTTATTTAAGTCAAATATTAACCCTCGCCCTTAAGCGGTACACTAAAAAGGCCTAGCCCCTCAGACCATGAGACTTTTCATCAGCCTCAACATCCCGCAGGAACTGCATGATTACTGCGACAAGCTCCAGCGCACCTTCCCAGGGATTAAAAAAACCGAGGAGTATCACCTGACACTCCAATTTTTGGGAGATGAAATCGGGGATTCGCTTGTACCGCGGATCATCGAAGCCCTTCAGTCGGTTGCCTTCCAGCCGTTCGAAATCACCTTGGGCAATGCCCGCCGATTCCCCAATGAGAGCCGGCCCCACGGAGTGTGGGTCGACTGCGACGGAGGAGATGCCCTACAAAAGTTGGCCGACCGGATTCGAACGACCATGAGCGAAATCGGACTCAAGCCCGACAAGCCGTTCTCCGCGCACATCACACTGGGGCGCTATCAAAACACGCCTCCGCCGACCTTCAAACCACGAGGCGGGCGATCTGCCTCAAAAACTGAAACGAAAACATTCACGATGGATCGGTTTTTCCTGATGGAAAGCCACCTCAAACCTACCGGAGCGGAACACCACATCATCGAGACTTTCAAATCCACACCGTAGACTGCAACCATGGCTATCCCAATTCCTGGATACTGAGAATCTGAATGGAGGGGCGCGGACCCTCCTCCTTTTTCACACAGGTGGCGAGAAGGGGGAATTCGGGAATGGACACCCCGGAAGTGCACTCGCCCAACAACTTGTAGCACTTCCCCCGGAATTCGGCGACATCGGTTCCCCACTCCTCTCTGCCTTGCGTCGGGGGATCGATTTCGCACACGAGCACCTTCAGGTTTTTTTCGGAAGTATTTTCAGGTTTCATAACCGGCGTTCAAATGAAGTTGGATATTTTTTACCCGTTTTTTGGGCACACCGCAATGGATCGCGTCTTTTTGACAGGATCGACCGATTCCCATTAGGATGGGACCACCTTTGGAACTTGAAATCCATTAGCCCCTAACGCAACCCCATGCCCTTGCCCGAAATAACCACCCCCGAAATCGGCGCCGAAGCCACCACCCCCTCCACCCAAGCATCGGTGGCACAAGAAATTCGCTCCGACACCCTGCAGACTCTTGGCATCAAACCTGGGCCGATCGGAGTTTCGGAGGATTTGAAACCAGACCTGATCAAATTGGTTCAGCAATTCAACTCCATCCTGCAAAAACCTGTCGACCAGCTGACCAAAAACGATGGCTGGGGCCAAGTGGCCGGTATTCTGACGTATCTGACCTCAAATCTGGAGCCCAGCCGAACTGAGGCGATGACCCTTTCGGAATTGTACCGAAAAACCATGGTTTATTTTGGCAATGAGACCTATTTGCAGGCTTCCGGAATGAACGACCCCGTCCATTGCAAAGGATTCCTGGATTCGCTCCGACATATGGAAGAAAAAGCTCGAGAAATCCTGCACCCCAAAAACCCGCCACCACCCGAGCTGTTGGCCGAAACCATCCAGCGCACCATCGTGGGCTAAACCGGCCTAACGATCCTTGGGATTGCCCTCGAATTCGTACTCCTTGGCCAAAAAATCGTTCGACAACCGATTCAGCTCGCTAGCCAATCGGGCTTGGGTCTCGATCGAAGCCGACGGTTTGGACTGCATCGCATTCACGCGATCCACGAGCTCGTTGAGTTTGGACTCGATGACAGTCATATTCCGTTCAACCACAGGGTCGACCCGCTCGGAAAGCAATTTTTTCACCTGCACAATTTTGTTGGCAAGCAGGGTGGACGCCAGAAAGGTGAGAATGAACGGGAGCCAAAAGGCGGTCTTATCACCGACCTCCAAAAACTTTTTCTTGATCTCGGCCAGCTCCTTGCGGGTCTGGCGGTACTGCTGAACCGTCTCGGAGCTTTCGGTGAGATCGCTGATTTTCTCGCCCACGATTTTTTTGGCCGCTGCCAGCGACTTTTTCGCCTTTTCCAAATACCCCTCGGCCTCCTTTTCCTCTTGAACCTTCGGAGCCTCTTTTGGCGCATCAGGCTTTGCCATCTCCGTTTGGTCCGGGTGATAGCCCATCCAATCCCTGTATTTGGACTGACTCACGGTTCCTACCGCACCCCCCGAGGCCAAGCTGATGCCGCCGATCACGGCGGCCTGTTTCAATAATTCCTTGAGCCGTCGGCGCAACCCATTCACTTTTTCCAATTCCACCCTTTCAATAGGTTGGAATTTCTGGAATTCCGATGGACCGTGTGTTTTTTCGGACATGGGGAAAATAAAGTATTCCCCTTATTATACTCTCATAAAGCCCCAAAAACAATGATGGAATGGCTACCTGCCACCCCTTGGACGAATGGACGCCTTAAACAAAGGCCCCTTGAGGACCGCGGCAATCCTGAGGCGCGAATCGGGATTGTTGGGCTCCGCCTTGTCCACACGGACAAAATAGGGAAATGCCGAAGGGTTGCCAAAAAAAGCGTTTGATTCCTTGCCCTGGGCCGCGAACAACTCGAAGACCTCGTTCCCATCCACAACCAGCAAATGGGCCAGCCTACGCCTGAGGCGTTGCAGCAAATCCTCATCGATGGTTTCCCCCAGCACGCCCAATTTTCGGGCATAACATTCCATGGAATGGCCTCCCAAGCTACTTCCCAGAATGACGCCCTGTGGATTGAAATTCGTTTTTTCCATGGCAGAAGAACCTTAGCCTCCTACAAAATCCAACGGGTAAACGACCCACCCCTTTTCCGCCTCGCGCCTGAGCCACACGTGAGCCAGACGGTTTTCAAGGTCGATCCCCATGCGGCCGACCGTCCGCTCGTTCAGCAGGCTCGATTTAGATCCTTGGGATGTGTCGCCTGAAAGATCCATCCATTCGCCCACGGACATGCGAGGCTTCAGATTTTTGGCGGCGCATTCGTACCTCTCGAAAGTCGAGGTCACATTTTCGGTCGCCTCGAACGCTTTCAATTCCCCCCGATAATGGTTGGTGTGGACGAAGGGGGTTTCCGGGCGAAGAAGACTTTGTTTTTTGGCCGTGGCCTCGATGCACCACAAATCGCCCTGGGTCGAGACCAGATTGTAGCCGTAAGACGAGGAGCGTGGCACCTGGGCCATCCGGCGAAAATCGAAATCCGGGTCGCTCGTTTCCGACAGCCACCGGGCGACCACGTTGCGGGGAACCCCTTGT
>JACRIF010000077.1 GCA_016220125.1 Candidatus Peregrinibacteria bacterium | reverse complement strand
GTCCGAAAAATCGACTTGGACGTCGTTCATTTCCAACAGTTTCAAGGCCAATTGAAAACCCCATTCGGCGCCCCTCTTATCATTCCGAAGCGTTTCCAGCAAATCGGCATTTTTTGGATTCAATTCCATCCCGGACGGATGACGAAACACAAGTCGGCCTCCTGTGACATCCACCTCAAAATCCAAAGGAACGCCGTCCGAGATCCATTTCCTGAAAATAAGCTCCAACGCATCGACCAACGCGCTACGATCGGCCAGCACCCTCACGGGAACCGAGGGCAAGCGCCCCTCAATCCCACCTAAATCCTGAGACTTCCCAAAAATCCCACACAGGATCCGCAAAAGCTCCACCAGATCTATGTTTTCCCCAAAAAAGGATTGCCCTTCGCCCAAAAAAATAGCCTCGTAATCAAAAATCTTACAGGCCATCCTCACCCGATCCTCAATGGGCTGCTTTTCAGCTGGTTTCAAACCGCTGTCACCGACTAATATAGTGATGGTCGTCATCAGATTCGCGAGTTCGTGTCGCAACTCCGCTTTTCTATCGCTCATATGACAAAAAAAATAATGGATATCTTGGTGGTGGAGGATGAAAAACTCACCGCCGACATGGTCCGATCCATCATCCTGACACTGCCCTCCGTTCGGCATGTGGATCTTTCACGCGATTATCAGGATGCCCTGGAAAAATTCTCGGGCAAAACCTACCACATGGCCCTCATTGATATTGGCCTGGCCAACAAAACGCGCAACGGCCTGGATCTCTGTCGTGCCATTCGCGAGAAAAATCCCCACATCCCCCTGATCATGCTCACCGCCGACACCTCGTTCGAGTCGCTCAAAAAGGCCTTTGATGCGACTGTGAACGATTATATCAAAAAACCTTTTTTCGCCCAAGAACTGCTCTTGCGGGTGCAACGTTGGCTTCCGACACAGGAATCCAGGCACCCGGAGCCGATCGAATACCACACGCTTTCCTACCATGGCCACAACAACGAATTTTATTGCGAAGGCCAAAAAATCCCGCTGACCAAAAAAAACAAAACCCTTCTGCTCCTGTTCCTGCAACATCGTGAAAAAATCCTCGCTCCGGACTTTCTGGAGGAGCGTCTGTGGGGGGATTACGACCCCCTGGGCAACAAGCGAAACGTGCGATCCAACATCCAGATCCTTCGACTGGCGCTCAAAAAAGCCCAATGCGACCGTTGGATCATCACGGTTCGCGGCGAGGGATACATGCTCAAGAAAGACCCTAGCCAAACCCCATGATCCAAACCCTATTGCTGCTGGAGGATGAGGAGGTCCTGGGCCGTGTTTATTCCCGATCCCTTCGGGAGGCCGGATTCACCGTGACGTGGCTAAAGACCATCAAAGACGTTCAACAATTCATGGAGGAGTCCAGCGCCGACGGGATCATTCTTGACCAAGGCATCAAGGAGGAGGAGCGATCGGGCATGTCCCTGATTCCTGTATTGAAAAAAAAATTCCCAAAAGCCAAAATCGCGATGCTTTCCAACTACAGCGCATTCGACATCGGTGACCAGGCGATGAAGGCCGGGGCGGACGCTTATTGGGTCAAACTCAACACCACCCCCTCAAGCCTAGTCCGGAATCTTCAAGAATTACTTCTTGAGAAACACCGAAAATAAGGCGCCTCCCAAGGACGAATCCCCGACCCAGATCTTCCCCCCATGAAGCTGGATGATTTTTTTGCAAATATAAAGGCCCAAGCCAATCCCCGACTTGGCGCCCTTGGACCTGAATTTGTCAAAAACCGACAATCGGAGCGCCTCCGGAATCCCTTTTCCGCTATCGCCCACCCGAATCACCACACCCCCCTTGGCCTCCTCGCACTCCAATTCGATCAGCCCTCCGGCCGGAACAAATTTGTAGGCGTTGCCCACCAAATTGTGCAACACCTGCCGAAGCTGGGACGGGTCGATGGAGATTTTCAAGGGCTTGGAAAGCCGATCCTCCAAAACAAAATTCACAGCCTTGTCCCGCATGATCAGCAGGCACTCCTCGTGGATGCCCTTGATCCATTTCTTGATGTCCACCTTCACCCGATGGAGCCGGACCTTGTCAAAATCGAATTGCTGGGCGTCGAACAGCTTTTGGGTCAGGCTCGTCAGATTCCCCAACGTCGAATCCACCACCTGCAGCCCCTTGGCCATGGCCTCTGGGTCGGAACGGTGATTGAGCAATTCCCGGGTCTGGAACACCGCGATGTTCAACGGAGTCCTCAGTTCATGGGCCGTGACCGAAATGAAATCGGACTGTTGCTCCGACAATGTTTTTATTTTTTGGTAACGTTCGCGCAACTGGGCCGTTTTCCGGTCGATGATCTGCCTCATGAGAATGTTTTCCTCCTGAAGATTCATCTTGAGCAAAATGTTCATCAATGAAATCTCCAATGGCTCCTTCACCTTGAGCAACTCCTTGATTTCCTCCCTCGAATAGGGCGGGGCGTCCTCACCCCTGCGCAGGAACACCAGGGCGCTGAGCCGGCCATCGAAACACAAAGGCATGCAAAAGTCGGATTCCAACACCCCAAAGGTTTCCGCGAGCACTTGCCTTGAATGCGCATTCGTTCTCAGATAAGGAATCTCCTCTTTGATCAAAATATCCTAGCAATGCGCACCCACGATGTTGGTGAAAGCATCCCGCACATAAATGGGGATATCATGCTCATTCGTCTTTTCGTCCCTGACAAGCATCAGCTTCATGCCCTCAAAGCCCAGCTTGATCAGGAAAACATGATTCAACAGATTTTCCAACTTCGGAAACGTGTCGCAGAGAAAAACCCTATCCGCCAGCTTGGCGACAATGCTGCGGAACTCCCTAAACCCCTGGCTGACCAGATCGGGGATATGGAGCCTTAACTGAAGATAGGACATGATTCCGACAAAAGCGCTGATCCCAACGCTCACTTGGGAAGGGAGCGTGGGCCAGCCCAAATCCATCAGCCAATGCGTCAACAACGTCGTCACAAAGAAGAAAATCAGCAAAACGCTTTGGCGCAAAAAATTGAGGGCAATG
>JACRIF010000079.1 GCA_016220125.1 Candidatus Peregrinibacteria bacterium | reverse complement strand
TCAGCAGGCAGGCATCCACGGCGTTCTCGACGCTTTCATCGCGGGTTTCGGCCCGGATCACGGCATGAGGGGCGAAGATCGTGAGCTGGCACACATAGGCGTCGGCGGGCTTGCGGGATTTTTCATGCTGGATTTCCACGCGGAACTCCGAAGACTCATCCGCCAGGCGATCCGCGAAATGGGCGAGCTTTTCCACTTTTTTCATAATCATTTCCGACTGGCTATCGGAAAGGTTGAGGTTCTGGGATTTGATCTTGATTTGCATAGTTTTTTATTAGTTAAAGGGGGGTGTGGCTAGTTAAAGGAAAAACCTTCAAACTTACTTTATTATCCCGAACCCATGGAACAAAAGCAAGAAAAGTGCGAATGCCAGACGTCACTTGAACGACCCGATAAAAAGTGTTAGTCTTGGATCAAATCAAATAATCAAAATCCATGTTTTTCAAATTGATTGCCGATACGTTTTCCGTCTCACGGGACTCCGATCATTTCATGGCGCTCAAAGCGTTGAAAAAGCCCAAGACCGAAGACCAGCTGTGGGTCGCCCTCGAGATTGTGGGAGACGGAAAATTCGCCCGCGCCACCTCCCAAAGCATTCTGGAGACCTTGGAAGCCGTGTTTTTCGACCATATGGAACTCGGCGCCTACGAACGCTTTGAGGCGGCGCTGAAGGAGACCAACCTGATCATCAACAACCTCAAGGAAAAGCGCGGCAAGGGATTCGGCAAAATCAACGCCATTCTCGCCGCCTTCACAGGGCAGGAATTGCATCTGACCCAATCGAACGACGCCGAGGCGTATCTGATCCGCAACGGCAAACTTTCGCTGGTGAGCGAAGGCCTTTCGAGCCGCTCGGCGGACCTTTTTGTGAACATCGCGAGCGGGGAGCTCCGCGGGGACGACAAGATGATTTTCGCCACGGGTCGCCTGCTACGCTTGGCCACCCACTCCCAACTGGTCCAGATGTTCTCCGATGGCGTGACGGAAGCCGTGGAAGCCTTGAAAGAGGTGGCCATGGGCGACGAGGAGCAAAGCCTGGGCGCCGTCTGCATCCACGCGAAACTCCTGCAGAAACCGGACGCCCCCCTTCAACCCGCCTCCAGCAGCCCCCTCTGGGCCAAAATCAAAGACGGCCTGGAGAACGCGGTCGCCTTTGTGTCTGAAAAAACCGGAAACCGCCTCAGCTCGGTGAACAAGAAGAGCATCCTGATTGTCTTGGCCCTTGTGGTCGTTGTCTTGGCGGGCAGCGTTTACACCCTCATGGGCATCAGCCGAAACAAGGCCATCGCCGAGGAACACAAAGCCAAGCTCAACCGCCTGTACCAGGAAGTCCAAGTGGCCAACACCAAAGGCTACGCCAACGACAAGGCCGGCGCGAACGAAATTCTCGAAAAAATCGACACGGACGCAAGGGCCATTCTGGATACCCAGTATTTCCGCGCCGAAACCCTTGCCCTCCTCGACAAAGTGCAGGAGGTGCGAGACAGCATCAACCACACCGACCGCCTCAAAGAGGTGGCCCCCTTCATCGACCTGAAAACCAAAAAACCCGACGCCAAGGCCATTGGCCTGGTGAGCCTGAACGACAACCTCTACGCCTTCGGCTACAACACCATGTTTGAAATTATTTTGGACCAAGTGCTGGATCCGAAAAAAATCGATGACACCGAGATCGTGCTCGCGGGCGCGACCATGGAGGACCAAAAAGTCATCGCCCTGCTGACCCAATCGGGACGCGTGATGGAATTCGAAAACGGGGTGATGCGCTTCGCCAACACCGAGGACAACGCCTGGAAGACGGGCGGAGTCGATGTCGCCGCCTACGGAAAAAACATCTACATCCTGAACCCGAAGAACAACCAGATCTACAAATATTCCCGCCTCCGCGGCAAATATTCCAGTGCCATGGAATACAACAGCGACGCCAATATCCAGGATGGCATCTCGTTCGCCATTGAGGGTGATATCTACGTGCTGAAGAAGGGCGGCGACATCGTCCGCATCTACAAATCCAAGGCGCAACCCTTCAAGATCGAGGACTTG
>JACRIF010000078.1 GCA_016220125.1 Candidatus Peregrinibacteria bacterium | reverse complement strand
TAGCGACTCCATCGCCGATTGAACATCCGGGAAGATTTTGAAGAGGGCGGAAATGCCTAGAATATTGAAAATATCCTCGACGTTTTTGCTGGGCGCGGCCAGCAGGATTTGCCCTTCGATTTTCACGAGATGGTTGTGCCAAGCGACCAATTGCCCGATGGCGTAGCTGTTCAAATAGCTCAAATTCTTGAGGTCCAAAATCACCTTGGTGTTCGCGGGGCTTGAGTTGATCAGGCCTTCGAGCTCGATCAGGGGTTCTTTCACGCTCCCGTCGAAAGCGCCCTCGAGGTGGGCGATGTGGGTATTGTTCTCCAGATTCTTTTCAATCGAGATGGTGAGAGTTTGCATTTCAGTTTATTTCAAATTTTATATTTGTCGCCACTATTATACCTCAAATCGGGAGGAAAATCAAACATCCGCCCCTGTTATAGGGCCAGTTTGGCGAGCGTCGCCATGCGCAAGGCGGTCAGGGCCGCTTCGACTCCTTTGTCTCCGTTTTTTCCGCCTTGGATGCGGTCGAGCGCCTGCTCCTGGTTGTCGGTGGTGAGCACGCCGAAAATGATGGGAATATGGTGCTTAAGTCCGACTTTTAGAACCCCCTGGGTCGCGGCCTCGGCCACATAGTCGAAATGGGGGGTTCCACCCCGAACAATCGCGCCCAGGGCGATCAGGGCGTCGAATTTTTTGGAGAGGGCCATTTTTTGGCAGGCGTAGGGCAGCTCGAAGGCGCCCGGCACCTCAACCACTTGGATGCGGTTTTCATCCATCCCGTGCTGAAGCAGGGTTTGGAAACAGCTGTTGAGCAGCGCGCTGGTGATTTCGGTGTTGTATCGGCTCATCGCGATCCCGATGCGGGTCTCGGCACCGGCTTGGACGCTAAGATCCTGGTTCTTCTTCATGTCGGACATGGGGGTGGGGTTAGAAAATTTTTAAGCCCATTTTAAAATTTATTCCAGCTTCTGTCCGCCAGGAACCAGTTTTTTCAGGTATTTCGCGACGATATCGGTTTCGAGGTTCACTTTGTCCCCAACGCCAATGGTGTGCAAATGGGTTTGCTCCCACGTGTGGGGAATAATGCCCACGGTGAACTGGCTGCCATGAACTTCGATGACCGTGAGGCTGATGCCGTCGATGGCCACCGAGCCTTTTTCGACCAGGAATTGGTCGATCCCCATCGGCGCTTGGATGGTGAGGATTTTGGAGTTTCCTTCGTCGCGAATTTCCTTGATTTCCCCCACGCCCTCCACGTGCCCCAGCACCATATGCCCCTCGAAACGGCCGTCCGCCGGCATGGCGAGCTCCAGGTTCACTTGATCCTTCGCATTTAAAAGGCCGAGGTTCGTTTTGTGGAAGGTTTCCGGCATCACATCCATGGTGAAGGTTCCATCCTTGAACGCCACAACCGTCAGGCAGGCCCCATTGACCGCAACGCTGCAGCCCATGGAAAGTTTTCCGGACAAGGCTTCGGATTCGATCGTGAGTTGCTCCTTGCCGATTTCCTTTACGGTGCCCGTGGTTTGGATGATTCCGGTGAACATAGTTTAAAGTCTCAAGTGCTGAGCGAGAGTCACAAGGGTGGTTAGATATCCCTTGAGACTTGAGACTCTCGCTTGAGCCTAGTCTTTTTTGAGGATCGCCTGGAACGCATCCTGCGGTAATTCCACATTGCCCATCAATTTCATGCGTTTCTTTCCCTTTTTTTGCTTGTCGAGCAGCTTGTTTTTCCGTGAGACGTCGCCACCGTACAAATACCCGGTCACGTCTTTTCGGAAGCCCGAAATCGTCTCGCGGGCAATGATTTTTCCTCCGATCGCCGCCTGGATGGAGATGGGGAATTGGGCGCGCGGAATGACCTCCTTCAGCTTGCTGGCCAGCCTGGCCCCCGTGTTGTGCGCTTCGGAGCGGTGGCACATGAAACTGAAGCCGTCCACCCGTTCCCCGGCGACCAAAATATCCACCTTCACCAAATCCTCGTCGCGGAAATCGATGAATTCGTAGTTCATCGAGGCGTACCCGCTGCTCACGTTCTTGAGCGCGTCGTAAAAATCGATGATCACGGTGGCCAAGGGCATCTCGAAATGCATCAGCACGCGCTCCAGATCGATGTAGGTCATGTTTTTGTAGATTCCGCGTCGTGCCTGGACCAGTTTCATGATGGCGCCCGTCACTTCCTTGGGGCTCACGATTTCCATTTTGATCCACGGTTCCGCGATCGCGGTGGTGTAGCTGCCGTCAGGCATGTGCGCGGGCGAGGACACCATTTTGGATTCACCCACCTTGAATTTGACAAGGTATGAAACGGAGGGGGCAGTCATGATCAGGTTCAGGCCGTATTCGCGCTCCAAGCGCTCCTGCACGATATCCATGTGCAGAAGTCCCAGGAATCCGCATCGGAACCCGGAGCCCAAGGCTTGGGATTGGTCCGGCTCGTAAGTCAGCGCGGCATCGTTCAGGGTCAGTTTTTCGATCGAATCGCGAAGCAGGGGGAAGTCGTCGCCCTCTACACAGTAGATTCCGGCATACACCATCGGCACCACTTTTTTGTAGCCGGGCAACGCTTTGACAGAATCCAGATGGTCGCGGTCGCCTTTCCAAAGGGTGTCTCCTACACCAGCCTCGCCCACGGCCTTGAGCCCGGTCACCACGTAGCCGACCTCGCCCGGTTTCAGTTCGGGTTGGGTCAAATATTTGGGCTTGAAATAGCCCACCTCGGTGATTTCAATATCGGTTTTGGCGTTCAGGAACCGCAGTTTGTCACCCCTTTTGAAGGTTCCGCTCACCATGCGCACATAGCTCACAACCCCTCGGTAGGAATCGTAAATCGAATCGAACACCAGCGCTTTGGCCTCGTCGTCGTTTTCAATGTGTTGCTCGGTTCGCATGCCGGCTTTGTTGGGCGACGGGATGCGGTCGATGACGGCCTGAAGAACGGTTTCCACATTTTGCCCGGTTTTGGCCGACACCATGATGACTTCTTCCTTTGGGATGGCCAGGGCATTCTCGATTTCCATCATGATGCGCTCGGGTTCGGCCGCGGGCATGTCGATTTTGTTGATGACGGGGATGATTTTCAGGTTGTGCTCCATGGCCATGTACAGGTTGGCCAGTGTCTGCGCCTCGATTCCCTGGGTGGCGTCGATCACCAAAATGGCGCCTTCGCACGCCGCGATCGACCGGCTGACCTCGTAGGCGAAGTCCACATGGCCGGGGGTGTCGATCAGATTCAAGATGTAGCCGTTCCAATCCATGCGGACGGGGGTCAGCTTGATGGTAATGCCCCGCTCCTGCTCCAGGTCCATGGTGTCGAGCATCTGGCCATGGGTCATGCCGCGCTTGTCGATGGTTTTGGTGATCTCCAAAAAACGGTCCGCGAGCGTGGATTTACCATGGTCGATGTGCGCGATGATGCAGAAGTTCCGGATGTTATCCATGAATAAGTTAAGAGTGAAAAGTTATGAGTTAATAGTTTAAGAATGAAAAACTCTTAATTATTAACTCTTAACTCTTAAT
Organism: Candidatus Peregrinibacteria bacterium; assembly: GCA_016220125.1. GTDB lineage: Bacteria > Patescibacteriota > Gracilibacteria > UM-FILTER-43-11 > UM-FILTER-43-11 > FEN-1329. The sequence continues at coordinate 694 of JACRIF010000078.1, read as the reverse complement.
TGATGGTAATTGGATGCCAGAAGAGTGTATCTGAAATCGGTCTGCCATTCAACTCAGTCCGTTGCGCCAAATATGGTATAGTCGAAACAACTAAAATCAAATAATGGCCAAAGTGTCCAAAATGGAAAAACCTTTTTACCAACTCTCCGCTGAGGAGTCGGTGATTCGGCTTGGCACGGACGCCAAAAAGGGGCTCACCCAGCGCGAGGCGGAACGGCGGTTGGCCCACGTTGGGGAAAACAAGCTTTCAGAAGGAAGGCGACGCCCCCTGTTGCTTCGTTTTTTCGATCAGTTCAAGGATTTCCTGATCATCGTTCTGATCGTTGCTTCGCTATTGTCCTATTACCTTAAGGATTATCAGGGGGGAACCGTGCTGATAGCCATCGTCGTCATCAACGCGATTATTGGTTTTGTGCAGGAGTACAAGGCGGAGAAAATTCTCGAAAGCCTCAAGCAGATCATCCGGGCGAAGGCGACCGTGATCCGCGATGGCAACAAGCGCGAGATTCCACAGGAGCAACTGGTTCCGGGCGATGTGGTCTATTTGGAGGAGGGCAGTTCGGTTCCAGCGGATGTCCGCTTGACCGAAACGGTGAATTTTAGCACCAACGATTTCATTTTGACGGGGGAATCCGTGCCTCAGTCGAAGCGCTCCGAATTGGTTTTCGAGAAGGAGTTGACCCTGACCGATCAG
>JACRIF010000081.1 GCA_016220125.1 Candidatus Peregrinibacteria bacterium | reverse complement strand
TCCCGCCGTGGTCCACACGCAATTGTGCTGGTCGGCCAAGGCAAGTCCTTCCCCGATTTGCTCCAGCGTGCAGGACACGCTGATCATTTTTTGGACATTCGCCTTCTGCGCCCGTTCAACGAGAGCGTTTTGCTCCTTTTTGGGGGCAAGGGTCAGATGGCAATGGGTGTCGATGGCGTAGGGGGTTTTCATGGTCTCAGATTAATTTTTTCTTGTGGTTGGATTGGAACAGTTCCGACTGGTAAAGGAGGAACGCTCCAATACCCATGAGGGTGAGCAAAAAACGGAGGATCCAACCGAGGATGGGGATCATTCCGATCACCGTGTAGAGCAGCGCGCCGACGGTGAAGGCCCAGAAAAGCCGGGGAAAGGGTGTTTTGACATCCGCATCCACGAGGCGCAGGCCCACAATGAGAACCCCCACCAACTTTCCGATAAACAAAAGCAGGCACCAGGCCAAAAAGAGCATGAGTCCCATGGGGAGGCCGATGCCGGTGACCAAAAAGATCAGCGAAAGGATTGGGGTCAGAAACACGGCGAGGAATCCGAATCCGAGGCTGGGCAGGCTCTGGGTGGTGGCCGTCTCCGCCGCATGGATCATGAGGTAGCGGAGCATCCACAGGAAAAAGAGTCCGGCGAAGAGGAGCGAGAGAAGCCCGAAAAGCGAAAATCCGGCCAACAGGCCCAAGGCGATCCCGCCCATGTCCCGTTGATCCACGGGAACTTGGGTGGCGCTGTAGGTGATTTGACCTTTGACGGTTTCGGGGGTCGCATCGGGGCTGGATTGCGCGCTGTGGTAGTTCAGGTTCCCCATCACTTTTCCCATGGGGCCGAAACGAAGGCTCTCCACATTCACCAGTCGCACGTTTCCCTTGATTTCTCCATTGATCCAAACGGTTTTGGCCACCCCGAGAACATTGCCGTTCACCGTGCCGTCGATTCGGACATTGCCGCTTCCGAAGACGAGATCGCCTCCGACAAAGGCGTTTTTTCCGAGGGTGATGTTTCCCCCTCCTGCGATCAGGTCGCCTTTGATGAGGGAATTGATCTGAAGGTCTCCTCCCGCGATGCGGGCATCATCGCCGATCTCGCTGTTGATCGAGAGGTTGCCACCCACCAAGGCGAGGTCTTGGGACACCGGGGCGTTGATGTAAACCGTTCCGCCCGCGGCGGTCATATCGCCATTCACCGATGAGTTCAGCAAGACGTTTTCAGCGGCGGTGTAGTAGTCGTTGTTGATGGAGGGGGGCGCCGCAGCGGTGCCATCGTCGAAGACGAAGGCGAAAGCCGCGATCGGAGAAAGAAGCACCGGCACCAACGCAAGCGAGACATAATTTTTGAGTTTCATAATTTTATTTTTATTTTTTTGTCTAGCTGGATTATACCAGAAAAGCAATTGGCGCAGAAGTTCCTTGTCAAAACCCCGTTTAGATCTTAACATTCACGCATGCTCAGGTGTTGACCTCCGAGCTTGCCCAGGTGGTGGAATTGGCAGACACGCTGGCCCTAGGAGCCAGTGCCGCAAGGCGTGAAGGTTCAAGTCCTTTCCTGGGCACCATAAGTTTTAATTGAAAAACCCCCATTCCGTTTAGTCGGAATGGGGGTTTCGGTTTTCAGCACCGTCAATTGTGCATCCATTTGTAGTCAATCTGTAATCAGATGGGCTAGTCAATCTCGTATGTCACGCTGACTGTCAGGTTCAGCTCTTTGGTCCCTGGCTCAATCGAAGGCGCGGGAGCTCCGCTGTCGGCAGACATCGCCTTCATGGCGTAGTTGGCGAACATGGGGGGTTGGTAGCCGGTTCCTTCCGAGAACGTGACCACACGACCGAGAGAAACGCCGGCGGCTTGGGCCATTTCCTTGGCCTTTTCCTTGGCCGCGGTGAAGGCTTTCTCGCGGGCTTGCTTCTTGAGCGCGCTCGGGTCGTCGATGTCGAACGTCAGCTGGCCCACCTGGTTGGCGCCCGCGCTGATTCCAGTGTCGAGGACATCGTCGACTTGGTCCAGATTGCGGACTTTCACTTGGATGTTCTGGGTCAGGTTGTATCCGTCGATTCGCGGGGAGCGGTTGTCGGGATACACGTAATTGGGATACAGGTTGTACTGGGTTGAGGCGATATCCTTGCTCTCGATGCCCAGTTTTTTGACGGCCTCGATCACTTGGCTCATGCTGACATTGCCAGCCTTGGTCACTTCCTTGACTGTCTTGCCTTGCACGACCACCGAAAGGTCGATCAGGGCGATGTCGGGCTTCGATGTGATCTTGCCCTCGGCGTCCACCGTGATGGTGCGCGCGTAGGGTTGGTTGGTGATCTCGGCCTTCAGGTTTTCCGACCAGCGGGGCTGGGTCAGCGTGTAGAGGATGCAGGCCGAAGCGGCCAGCAGAAAGAGGGAGCCGGCGTACATGAGTACTTTTTTGGCGAGCGAGTTTTCCATAGGATTTTGGTTATTGGTTAACGGGTAATGCACTATGCAATACGATAAAAATCATAGAACGTAACAAGGAAATTGGCAATTGTGGCGTCGGTTGTCATTGCAGCCACAAAAACCCCCTCTGTTTCGAAGGGGCAAATATTTGATGGTGCTCAGGAGAGGACTTGAACCTCCACGCCCTTGCGGACATAGCGCCCTGAACGCTACGTGTCTACCAATTCCACCACCTGAGCACACGACAACCGAATCGCGCGCTTTATTGTAACGGTCACGGCGAGCCATTTCAACCGAAAAAGGTTCAATGGGGAATTGCCCCTTCGCTTACAGCTTACCGCTTACAGCTTACCGCTG
>JACRIF010000080.1 GCA_016220125.1 Candidatus Peregrinibacteria bacterium | reverse complement strand
GAGAATGAAGAGCGGGGATGTGCCGAAATGCCGGTCGAGCCACAGGCCACCCATGATCGACAGGGTGGCGCAGAGGGCGGTGGAGAATCCGACCTGCAGGGCCATGGCGATCACAGCCTTCAAGGTCATTTCAGATTTTTCGCTCAATTCATCCTAAATTATTTCAACGGGAAATTCTTAGCGCATCCCCAAAAAAAGTCAATACTCTAAGAGGCCTCTTTTTTGGATTCCGATTGGCTTTCGAATCGGCGGCCGAATACATGTTTCGACCTCCCCATTCGAGTTTGGTTTGTCTTTGCCTATTATTTTGCTAGATTATTCTCGTTCCTAATCCATTCAACAATGAACTGGCTCAATATGGTTGTCATCGTCCTTGGCCTCGGCTTGTTTGAGACCATCGCCAGCATCGACAACGCGGTGATAAACGCCGAGGTGCTTTCCACCATGCAACCCAAAGCCCGAAAATGGTTTTTATTGTGGGGTTTGATCATTGCCGTGTTCCTGGTCCGCGGCTTGCTTCCCTGGATGATCGTGTGGGCCGTGAATCCTTCCTTGGGCCCCATTGGCGCGCTCACCTCCACCTTTAGCAGCGACCCCAGCGTGAAGGAGTCTGTTGAGAAGGCGGCACCCATTCTGTTGGCGGGCGGCGGAACCTTCCTCATTTTTCTTTTTTTCCATTGGCTTTTTTTGGAGGAGAAGCATTTCGGCCTTCCCCGCGTTGAGCGTTTTTTTCTCAAGAACGGGATTTGGTTCTACGCTACGGTCTCCATCGTGCTTTCCCTGATTGTCTGGTTCACCCTTAAACAAAATCCCATGATGGCGTTTGGCGCCGTGCTCGGCTCCACCGCTTTTTTCATCACCCATGGATTCAAGCAGAATGCCGAGGCCAAAGAGAAGAGCCTGACCGACAAAAGCCTCTCCGACATCAGCAAGTTGCTTTACCTTGAAATCATCGATGCCACCTTCTCCATCGATGGGGTGCTCGGCGCCTTCGCCTTCACCCTTTCAGTTCCCCTTATTTTATTGGGCAACGGTTTGGGGGCGTTGGTGGTTCGGGAACTCACGGTCGGGAATATCGAACGGATCAAGAAATACATTTTTCTCAAAAACGGCGCCATGTATTCGATCCTTTTTCTGGGCTCCTTCATGTTGATGAACGCGTTTGGCATCGAAATGCCCGAATGGATTTCGTCCGTCACCACTTTTTCCGTCGTCTTGTTTTTCTTCCTCAAATCCCATTATCATTTAAAGTTGCAGATTTCAAAGCAACCTTAGATTTTGAATCACGCAAAAAAATCCCCCCTTCTTCGCGCATCCATTCTCCGTAGTTACTACGAAGGATGAAAGGCTTCGAAGGGGGATTTTTAGTTTCCATTTACCATTTTTTGGATGAGCGGGGCTTCCGGTTCCAGCCTCCGCCTGACGAAGACGAGGATGAAGAATGGCCGCGATTTCCGGACGGTTTCCACGGCGCGCGATGCCCTTGGGACGATCCGCGGCTTGCCGACGAATGTCCGTACGGGCGATCCTCCTCCACCCGCGCAAAGGGCGTGGTGGCGGGGAGCCCGGTGGGCCTCGTGACTTTCAGCGGTTTTCGGATCAACCGTTCGATCCTTCGGATCTCGTCGGTTTCCTGGGGAGTGGCGAACGAGATGGCGCGGCCCTTTTTTCCGGCACGGCCGGTTCGGCCGATGCGATGGACGTAGTCGTCGGTGTTGTCGGGCAGGTCAAAGTTGATCACCACCTCGATGTTCGACACATCGATTCCGCGAGCGGCGATGTCAGTGGCCACGAGAATTCGATACTTGCCACGCTTGAACCCCTCGAGCGCCTCTTTGCGCTGGGCCAACGAACGGTTGGAATGGATCTCGGCCGCTTTGTGGCCCGATGCCGCCAACCCATGGCAGATTTTTTTGGCGCCGTATTTGGTGCGCGAGAAAATCAGGATGGTTCCCAAATATTGTTTCAACAACGTTTCCAATAGCGATTTTTTCTGGTCGCGGCCCACAATCATGATTTCCTGCTCCACATCCGTCGCGGCGGTTCCCTGGGGGGCCACCTCGATGCGGACGGGCAATTTCATGTGATGGGTGGCGATCTTCACAATGTCGACCGGCATGGTGGCCGAGAACAACATGGTTTGCCGTTCCTTCGGCACCTTGAGGAGGATTTTGTTGATCTGGGGGGCGAAGCCCATGTCGAGCATGCGGTCGGCTTCGTCCAGCACCAGGATTTTCACGGTTTCGAGTTTCACGGAACCCTGTTCCAAATGGTCGATCAGGCGACCGGGGGTCGCGATCAGGATGTGGGGGTTTCGGAAGAGTTGCCGTTTCTGTTTGCCGATCGGCTCTCCGCCGATCAACACGGCGGTCCGAAGGCCGATGGGGCCTCCGATCCGCTGAAACGACTCATCGACCTGCAACGCCAATTCGCGGGTCGGCAAAAGCACCAGCCCGTGACCCTTGTAGCGCGCGAGGCGCTGGATCATGGGGATTCCGAAGGCAAGGGTTTTTCCGGTGCCGGTCTGGGCGATGCCGATCAAATCCTTTCCCTCGATTCCCTCGGGGATGCAACGGTGCTGGATCGGGGAGGGCTTGGTGAATTTCATCCTCTCGAGCGAGGCCATGATGTTGTCGGCGATGCCGAGCCCTTGAAACGTTTCCGGCATGGCAGGTGTCGGTTTTTCGGGCACTGGCGAAATAGGATGTGTCATACGGTAAAATGTTAGTGACCCGATTCCTACAGGGGTCACTTTTTTACGATGACACAGCTTTAGTT
>JACRIF010000076.1 GCA_016220125.1 Candidatus Peregrinibacteria bacterium | reverse complement strand
CCATCATTTGCGGAGTGGTGCTCAGGTTGTTCACCACCGAGGCGCCAGGCAGGTAGAATCCGATATTGGAAAGCTGGCCGAACTGCCCCAATCCCGAATACGAGCTGGCAATGGGCATGCCGACGGTTTTCCAAATCCCGACTACGATGGCGATGCCCAAGGCCATCAGGGGTCCGATGAGCAACCATCGCGCGTAAAGCGAGAGCCAGTTGAAGAAATAACCGCGGGTGGAGCGGAAGATGGCAAGCACGAAAAGCATGGGAGAGACGATCATGAGCGCCCACAGGATCACAATGCGAACCACGAAGATCAGGGCCATGCCAAAATAGGCAAGTCCTGTCAGAAGGAGCATGAGGAAGGCGAAGAGTCGATGTTCCTCATTGGGGTTGAAAGCCTGCTCATCCACCACTTCCACCGATTGGCTCGGGTTCAAGTGAATGGCGGGGTCGTTCCCGGTGGGGGTGAGGCTGATGGTTTGGTCCTGTTTCCGTCCCGAGGAGTCGGTCGTCGTGAAGGCGCCGAAGAGCGAGGGGGTCGAAATGGAGGGTTGCTGTAATTTGCCGACCACAATGTCCTTGGTGGCCTGTTGCTCGGGGGTGCCGAGATTGAGGCTGAATGTTCGGCTGGCGGGTTTTTTCAAGACACCTGTCTCATTGCCGTATCCAATCGTTTTGGGGTCGGTGTAGGTTGGCATTTCCACAATATCCGAAATGTTGGTGGAGCCGATAAACGTTCGTTGCAAGATAGTGCTCCCGTCCACCAAAAGTTGGTTGAGCGGAAGGGCGAAGTTCACAAACAGGACCGCCATGCCGTAAAGCACAATCACTTGTCGCAAATAATGGCGTGGAATAAAGAGGCTGAACATCCACATGGCCGCGATGGCCAAGAGGCCGAGGATGAACAACCCATTCACCACGGTCAGCACTTTCAAAGCGTTCGAGCTGATGGCCGAGTTGCGGAATCCGGAATCCGTGATGTTCAAGGTCCAGGCCAATGCCTCCTTGCCACGGATCGTGAATTTGAGTCCGAGGGTGGAAAGGGGGTCCATTTTCCAGTTGGGGTTTTTGCTCACATCGAAAAGCCAGACGCTTCCTTTGGTCGCCGCGGTTTCCAAGGTTCCCGAATCCAAATTGGCGGGAACGCCCTCGCCTGTCAGGCGTCCCCCTTTTTCAATCGAGGTGACGGTGACGGAAAGGGTGGAGAAATCATTTTTGGGATCATTCGCAAGCGTGTCTGAACGAATAGTGGCGACAAACGGGACAATCGTATCCGGTGCCGCGGTGGGTTGCACCCTGGCCGTGAAGCCGACGGTGTTCGCCTCGCCGGGGGTGATCGTGTTGAAGTGGCAGGTGACCGCGCTTTTGTCGTCCGTGCAGTTGGCCGCATCGCCAAGCGAAACATCGAACAGGCTGTTTTCGTCATAATCCACTTTCAGCTCAACGGCCACCGCATTTTCCGAGGATCCAAGATTGCTGTAGAAAACCGTCAAATCCACCAAGCCATTGGGGGCAGGCATCGAATTGATGGCCCATAGATTCGTGATCGCGATGTCGCTTGTGGGCGCCACAGGCTCGGCCTGGGCAAAGGCAGAGGGGGTTGTGCCCAAAAAGACCACGGCCAATAAGAGGGCCAAGAGGGGGGTTCCGTGAGTGTGGGGTGTTTGTTTCATTTTTCGATTTTCCTTTTCCAGTCCTTAACCTTATTAAATAAATCTTTATATTATACCTTATTGGGGCTTAAAAATCAATGGAGTTGGTGTCCACGATCCTGTGTAACAAGCTGAATGCAGGGGCTTTACCGTGCCAAGACCACCCCGATCGCCTAAGGCGACCACCCCTCCTTTCAAAGGAGGGGAAACTGTGAAGCGGCAATTTATGCCAAAAGCAAACCCTCGCCCATCGTGGGAGAGGGCCGACTCCGAGCAAGCGGATGCGCGGTGAGGAGACGGGGTGAGGGCCTAAACAAACAAAAACAAAACCCCCACCTGCCGAATTTTCGCACAAGGTTTGTGATGCGATTTTTGAAATGCGTTTTTAGGGGGCTTGTTACAGAAAAAATTTGCCAATTAACATCCAAAATGTTTAATGGAATTTTGGCTTATTTAAAACAAAAATCGACCAACATAATAATTTAAAATGTCAAAAATTGTGATAGGTTGTAACGCTTATCTCCCAAACCGTTTTCTGGGAGGTGGGGGATCGGATCATGGATTTTGCATGGGTTTTGATTCGACTTTGAGACGGTGCGGAGGCACTTTTTTGGGTTGTAACAAATGCATGGTTCTGTCAACGGCAAGCTTATTGTTAAAGTTGCGAAAATTTGGTATACTGTAAGGATTTCATAAAATAAAACAAAAAGAAAAATGAAGAAGTTTGGACTCATCATCACCACATTGGCCCTCTTCGCCTTCAGTGTAACATTGGCCTTCAGGCAGGGAAGCTCTTCGCTGTCGGCGCAACGCCTTTCGCTGGATGCTTTTTTAAGCCAGGCCGTATCGAATCCGTGGGCCGGCTCCGGCGTGAAGGGTGTGGTGGCCGAAGGATTTGCTCGTCTCATGAATGGCTTGCTGTTGGTAACAAGCCACAGCGTTTTGTGGGCCGTGATCCTGTTGGCCTTGGTGGTCGAACTGCTGTTGCTTTATCCCAGCGTTCGCATCCAGCTCAAGCAAAAAAAGATTCATCTTTTCCACAAAAAGATTGTCGACCGCTTCAATAGCGGGGAGTTGTCGGTCAGCGCCACAAAGGAGGAGTTGTACAAAGTGTACGAGGTGAACGAGCGCATGCATCGCCGTGGAGCGGGATTGGTTGCGATTCAGGTGGCGTTGTTTTTCATCACATTCTGGGGAATGAGCCTGATCGCGAAAGCCCCTCAGATGATTGAGGGTTCTTGGAGCCTGTTGAATTTCAGTTTGCTTTCCAGGCCTGTTGAAATCTGGGTTCCGTTGTTGGTGAGCTTGTCCTACTTCCTCCACGCCACCATCAAGGTCTGGCTCAAGGAACGGGAGGATTTCATCAGCCCGATCCAGACAATCGTTTCCCTTGTATTCTCAGTGATGGGGGCAACCGCGGTCTACTATTTCTCAACCCTCTTCCCCCTGGTTCTTTCCGTCTATTTTGTGACATTGGTCACAGTCGCGACTATTCGCTATTGGGTGGTTGAGCAGCATGCGCGCGAGTGGGGAAAATTGGCGCACCAAGAGTTGGTGCAAATGCTTCGCGAAGCCAAGCCCCATGCAAACGCTTTTGAATACTGGTCCCGCAAGTGGAGCCATCTGCCCTTGGTTCGCCACATCAATTTCAACCTGCTTGAGGAGGCATTGTCCATGTCGCTCGGCTTGCTGCTGGCTTTGAGTTTCTTTGGTGCTTTTCAAAAGGGTGAAGTGTTCTACGCGGACGACCGCCAGCCAAACCCCGTTGTGGTTCAGTTGCAGGAATTGGGCCAATTGCATCGTTAGGATCTATTATTAATTAAATCCACTAATCAAGGACTTTATGGAAAACCAAAATCAAAACCCAATGAATGTCGCTCAGGCTCCAGTGTCGCTTAGCCCGGCTCACGAGATGGTGAAAATCCAGGCTCCCGCCGTGTTGCCTGAACTGCCCAAGCCCAAAAAGAGCCATGTGGCCTTGTTGCTTGCGGTGTTCGCCTTGATGGCGGCGACCGTGGGGTATGTGGCAGTGAACAGCCCGGATCTTCTGACTTCCATGCTTGTGGGGCAGAAAACCGAATCCGTGCATGCCTCCGCTCCCGCGAGCAATGTCTACACGAAGGGCGAGTGGGCCAGGGCGTATCTTCCCGAAGTTGTTTTGAAAAATAGCGTGCCGGAAAAGATTGTTAAGTAGTTCTTGCCTATATATGTAAAAGTGCGAAGTCGCCTGAATCTGAAATCTTAAATTGGATATGAAAGAGTTGAATCTAAAACCAATGGCAACCAAAAGATCGAAATGGGCGTACGCCCTAGTCGGGCTTGTGTCCGTGGCCCTGCTCGCCATGGCATGGATGGCCTACAAAAATCCTCAAATATTCAGGGCCTTTACCGGTGGATTTGGCGGTGGGTCATACAATCCTCCTGCCACGGGTGGTGGAATGGTGAATCCTCAGGGCGGGTTTACGGCGCCCAATGCCAATCTCCAAACACCCCAAGTGGGGCTTCAGGGTTCTGGAACTAAAATAACACCCACAAAACTTGAGATGCCCAACCCCGATGGGGGTGGAACTGGAGGGGGCTTGCCCCCTTTGCCGAAAGTGGTTCCCATAATCGATATGGGCCTATTGCCGGCGAGCGAGCTTAAAAAGCAAGTGGTGGGAAGTGAGGGGTTTCAGCAGATCCCTGGGGATATCGTAAAAATCGAATTGCCTCCGTTGTACCTAACCCTGAATCCCGACGATGCACCCACGAAACAATTGCCCGGGAGCATTCTGAAATTCGTTGTTTATTATAATATGGATGAGGCGACCATCCAGTCCGACTGCGGGGATGCGAGTCACATCGGATTGATGGATGGAGCCAATTTTATAAAAGTCGATAGTCGCACAACCCTGGGTGGTACGTATAGCAATGTCGCAGGCGAAGGACCGACCTTCCGATTCGACAATTACACATTGCCCACAACTGTGGGTGGCCATGATTTCAAGGCGGTCTGCATGGAGAAAAAAGTGAGGACCGTCATTCGTCAAAACCAAACCGTACACGAGACCTATTACGAAGCGAATCCAGATTTGGCTTCTGGAATTCTCCATGTCGATGTTAATTTATGCGGAAACGGCAAGGTTTTGGGGGGTGTTGAGGGGGATTACGGCACATGCGAACTGAAGCCCGAAGTCACATGCGATTCCGATATGGATTGCGTATTGACGCCAGGGAGCGCGGGTGGGGTGTGTGAAGCCGTTGAGGAATGTGACAATGGAGGTTTGTGCGCGGACAACACCACAGCGTGCAAGTCGAATGCCGATTGTTCCAGTGTGGGTGGATCCTGCACGCCGAGGAGTGGCGACGGTTGCTCCAATGAATGCAAAGTGGAACGGGGTTACAGTTGCGCAAATACGATTCACCAAATTGGAGTCGAAATTCCAACGCCGGTTCTTATGACAGACGCATGCACTGCAACCTGTGGCGACAGCATCAGGGCTGGGGCGGAGCAATGCGACAAGAACGATCTGGGTTCCAAGACCTGCAATGATATCGTCGCAGGTTCTATCGGAACCTTGGCGTGCAACAACAGCGCTCAAGGCGGCACGTGCACGTTTAATACAAATGGATGTTATGTGAATCCGTGCAATGCGAACGCGTGCAACACTCACGGCACTTGCACCGACAATAATGGCGCGGCCGTCTGCGCATGCACTGGCAATTGGACGGGCGCGACGTGCTCCACATGCAAACCGGGCTTTAGCGGTCCCAATTGCGATCCAACTCCCGTGTGTGGCGACAATGTGAAAAACAGGGCTGAGGAAGAGTGCGATGGGACTGATTTGGCTGGAAAAACCTGTGTCACCGAGGTGGGTCAGGGTTCGACCGGAACTCTCCGATGCACCACGGGTGCGAACGGCTGCAAGATCGACAAGACGGCTTGTTCCGCAGCTGTCTGCACTCCAGCAACTTGCTTCACCGATGTGGACGCGTCGAAGGTCGATGATTACCTCTTGGGTCTGTACACGCTCACGGCCTCGGAGGCGGTGAGGTACGACACCAACTGCAGTGGCTCGATCACCGATGGCGATGCGGGTTACATTGCCGACCACGCCTCGAGCTCATGCCCATAATAATCAGCTGTCAATGAAAGAGATGCATTCAAAATCATCGGCCCGCAAGCAATCGAAATGGACCTACGCTGTGGTCGCAATTGCGGCGGTAGCGTTGCTCGCCATGGCGTGGACCGCCTATAAAAACCCCACGTTGTTTCGCGCCCTGATGTCAACCAGCGCCCCAGGGCCTGGGGGCGGGGATGCTGCTGTGTGCGGTGATGGGGTCAAGGCGGGATCAGAAGCCTGCGATGACGGGAACAAGCTGGCGGGCGACGGCTGCTCGTCCTCGTGCTCAATAGTGGCGGGTTGGACCTGCGCGGGCACCCCGTCCGTTTGCCAAAAGTGCGGCAATGGAACCAGGGAAGGGTCTGAGGTGTGCGATGACGGCAATAGCACCACGGAAACATCCTGCGCTTATGGGGTGGCCTCGTGCACGAAATGCAATGCAACCTGTTCCGCAAGCTTGGCATTGACCGGAGGTCAATGTGGAGATGGCACAAAGGATGCGCCAGAAGCCTGCGATGACGGCAATTTGATCAATGAAACTGCCTGCGCGAGTGGAACCGCCACCTGCGAGAAGTGCGATAGCACGTGCCATGTCCTTTATTTGACGGGTGCGATTGACGATGGATCCGTGATGACCCTGAGTGGGCCCGCCACGATGATCGTTGGACAACCCCAGCGATACAAAATTTCCCTCGTGGTTCCGAATGGGGGAGATGGATGGAGGGGGTTGAATTGCCTCTCCCATATCAGTTTCCATAAGGGCAATGTGGCCGCCACCGTTGCGGTGGATGCGGAGTTGAGTCCGGATAATAGTCTGGGAGTCAGCTACACACCCACGGCCACCGGAACCAGCACCCTATATGTCGATTGCCCTGAGTACATTCGGCCTTCAAATTCCATGCTGGTGACTGTCAATCCTGTGCCAGCCCCCGTCTGCGGTAATAGTGCGGTCGAAACAGGTGAAACGTGCGACGACGGCAACACGGTCACTGAAACCTGCCCCACCTACAACGTGGCGTGCACGGTCTGCAATTCCCAGTGTCAGTCCGGCCCCGGGGTCAAGCTGTTTTGCGGCGATCTCATCAAGAACGGGACCGAGGAATGCGACGGCTCGGTTCCGGCCGGCAAGTCCTGCGCCACCGAGGTGGGTCAGGGTTCGACGGGTGCCCTCAGCTGTTCGTCCGGGGCGACGGGTTGCGCGATCGTCAAGACCGCCTGCTCCGCAGCCGCCTGTGTTCCCGCCGCCTGTTTCACGGATGCGGATGCCTCCAAGGTCGATGACTATCTGTCGGGCAACTACACGCTCCAAGCTGGAGAGCTGGCGAAATTCGACACCAACTGCAACGGCACGGTCACCGATGGCGATGCAGGTTACATTTCCGACCATATTTGCCCATAACCATAAACACAAATTTTAATCACACCTATGAACAATTTTAAGCAACAAAAAAGGACTGCCCACAAACATTTTGTTTGGGCGATGCTGATGGCGGGTTCAGCCATGGTTGGGGTTTTCATCACCATGAGCCCCGTTCAGTTGGCGAAGGCCACTTTTGGTGGCGGGGCCGCAACCAACACGACCCAAGCGTACATCCCCAATAATTACACGGGAAGCCCGAGCGATGCAGGAACGGTCTCGGTGAAGGTGGGAACGGCCGGTATCCCGGTTGCCATCAAACGATTGAGGGCGGAATTCAACTACAATGAAAATCAGATTGTCTTCAATGAAAACACCATTGCCACGGACATGGTGAACGGAACCGTCATGTCGGGTGCCACCAGCAAGACCGCCACGATTTCCATTCCAGTCGCAGCCCCTCAAAAGAAGCTGACGATTGTGATCACCATGCCGACCGCGGGAGTCACAGTGGCCCCTGGTGATGTGTTGTTTAAATTGCCTTTGACGATTGCGCCTGGCGCGGCCTTGGGTTCGGCCGCATTGGATAACACATTGTTCCATTTGGTGGCCGCAACCACGTATGCGGAAAGCGATCCGACTTTTTCAGCGGGGAATATCATCACGGTCGTCGCGGCTGCACCCGTTGCCCCTGCTTGTGTCGGAGCTGCGGATTGGAATTGTGGTGCCTGGAGTCCGGCCGTTTGCACCTCAGGGGCGACCCAGACACGAACCTGCACCGCGTTGAATGGATGCACAGGCACAGGCGGTCGACCTGCGATCAGCAACACATGCCCCGTGGTCGTTGTTAGCAACGTCACCAACTGCCCCTCCACCGTATTGGTTGGCGGCACTCACCCAAGAGCGCATCCGAACATGGTGCTGAAGGGTCCCTCGGGCGCATGGAGCTTGAGCAATTCCGCGCAAACGGCGACAGGCACAT
>JACRIF010000075.1 GCA_016220125.1 Candidatus Peregrinibacteria bacterium | reverse complement strand
ATCGACCACGAACACTTCCACGTTCGTGGAGCCGGCGGCCGTGGGGACGGGAACCGGTGAGGTGGCGGTGGTGCAGCTCACGGCGCCAGCGGTTGCTAGGGCGACATGGCAAAGTTCGGTGCCGGAGCAGGCGGAACCGTTGAAGGTGTTGCCCGAGGCGCACACATACACGGCAACCGTGTCGGGTTGGAGGGAATCGGAATCCGCAGTGGTCACCGCGAATTTGATGGTCTCGCCGGGCTCGATGCTTCCGCCCGAGGAGTCGGTGGCCGCATAGCCGGAATAGGTCGGGCGATGGTTGGTGGCGAACGGCGAGTTGGTGCTGTCCGCGGCCGAGCAAAGGGCCCCGCTGGCGACCTTGTCGCAGGCGAAGGCGAACCAGTTGCTTTCTTCAGTATCGCCGATCAGGGTGGTGTAGCTTGCGGAAGCGGGTGAGCCACTGTTGGTCGCTGTGCTGATCGCCCAGCTTCCACCGGGGCAGGTGGGTGCCGCATCGGTGCCCGCGGTCACAGCGCTTGTTTTGCAAATGGCCAGATAATACTGCTCCCCGTTGGGATCGGTGGAGGTGGAGGTGAAGGTCACGGCGGTTCCAACGTTGGTCGGAGAGGTTCTCGACGAGTTGTCGGTGGTGGAGGGTGCGGAAGGCGCCTGGTTGTTAATGGTGCCTCCTGTGGGCAGGATGGCCGCGGAAGCCAAAGGCAAGCCTAAGGCGAAAAAACCGAAGAACGCGCCCAAAAGAAGGGATTGCGTTGCCGCTTTCCGAACGTATTTTTTTAAATACATATGTTTTTTTATTTAAATATTTTTTGTACGATGTGGATTGTATCAAGGTTTTGCGGGCGGTGTAAAGTGGCATCCGCGTTTTTTTGGCAGTATCAAGCGAACGTCGAATAGGGGGAGGAGTGGGTCTTTTTTTGCACGGGGTGTTTTTGGAGTCGTGTCGCGTTCACCGTGTTCAGGATCAGGGCGGCCACGGTCATGGGGCCCACGCCTCCGGGGACTGGGCTGATGAAGGCGGCCTTTTTCGAGACGTTTTCGAAGTCCACGTCACCGCACAGTTTTCCATTGGGCATGCGGTTGATGCCCACATCCACTACGGTTACCCCTTTCTTCACCATGGTGGCGGTGATCAGATTGGGGTGGCCTACCGCCACAATCAGGATGTCCGCGCGAAGGGTGTGCTCGGCAAGGTTTTTAGTGGAACGGTTGCAGTTGGTCACGGTCGCGCTGCGGTTCATCATCATGACGGTGATGGGCTTTCCGGCGATGTTGCTGTTGCCAACCACAACCACCTCTTTGCCTTGGAGCGCGATGTCATAATGGTCCAATAGTTTCATCACGCCCAGCGCGGTGGCGGGGGGAAGATCCTCAAACTCGGTGCTCAGCATGGTTTTCCCCAAATTATAAGCCTGGAATCCATCCACATCCTTGATCGGGTCGATGGAGCGGATGATCGCGGGCACATCGATGGAGTCGGGCAATGGCAATTGGACGATCACCCCGTTGATCGCGGAGTCGTGATTCACGTTTTCGATCTCGCGGATCAGTTCCGCTTGGGTGATCGATGCGGGGAAATCCCTTTCATCAAATCGGATGCCGGCGCGTTCGCACGCGATTCGCTTGTTTCGGATGTACACAAGGGATGCGGAATTGTGGCCCACCCGGATGACGCAGAGGGTGGGTTTGAGTCGTTTCGCCTCGGCTTTCATCGAGTCGATCATGGCCTCGGCCAGCGATTTTCCATCGAGCAGGATCATGGGGATGATTAAAAAGCATTGTCATTATACAGCCCGCGCAACGGTTCCCAAGTTAATTTGAAATTATTAAAAATCGGCCTTGGCCACCAATCGCTTACTGCTTACTGCTTAACGCTTATCGTTTATCGCTTATTCGGTAGGAGCATTCACCCTCAGCGTTTCCAGGATATTCAGCATCTCTCCGTAGTCCGCGCATCGGAAATCGCAATTGAGGGTGGTGGGACTGAAAATCCAATGACCGATGCAATCCGGGAACCCTGGTCTCGGTCCGATGCGGAGGGAGTTTCCAAGGTTGTTTTCGCAACATTGGGATCGCTCGTTTCGGGGATAGCCGATGCAAAGCCGGCTGGGGGCGTCTTGGGGGGCGGCTCCGGGCACGGCGCCGGGCTCTGAGCTTCCACCTGGGTTGGTGTTCCCATTGGGGGTGCCGGTTTGACCCCCGGTTTGGGGCTGGTCGCCGAAAAATCCGTCGGCAGGGGGCGCGCATTGGTATTCGCAGGCGCGGGCCAGATTGCCGTAGATCCAGTTGCCGAGGCAAGGGGGGGTGGGGGTTCCGATGTTCTCGCGGGCGCAGCATCGGTCCCGAAGGGTTTGGGGACCGAAACCGCAGGTGAGCGGCCCGTTGCCGGTTCCCTGTCCGCCGGGTTCGGTGGGGCCATTGAGTGGGGTATCCGCAATGCCGACAGGTCCGTTTCCCTGGATGCCGACCCCGTTTTTATCGACCTGGATTTGGGTCATGTACCGGGTGTCCACCAGAAACGGTTTTTGGTTCACGCTGTTGCGTGTGCCCGTGGAGTCCTGGACGATCAGGTTGGTTTTTTTGGAGGGGGTCATTTCAAGTACCGTGCCCTCGGGAACCGTGAGGGTTCCGGTCACGGAACCCCAATCCTCGGGAAGATCGAACCGGGAATCGCCCCCGCTGCCGCTGAACAGGCGGATTTTGCCCACCTCGTTTGCGGGCCCCTTGAGGTCGACCACAATGTCGGAGGTGGGGGCGGTCACGATTTTAAGGGTGGCGTTTTCCGCATTGCCGATCCTCAAGATGCCGTTGTCCGAGGGCAGGGTTTGGTTGAAGGTCGCGGGGTTCCGATTTCCCCTCGTCAAAAAAAATCCGAACCCGATCGCCAGCACCAGAAAAAGGGCGGTTCCACCGATGATCCAGGGGGATTTCCCCAATCCATTTTTCATGCGGGTGTTTTTTTACGGGAAGATTATAGCATTTTTGAAAAGTCTTTGAAAAGTTGCCCCCTGGGTGTGCGTTCCAAATTCGCAACCCATAGGGCTTGTTTTTAAGAGCCAAAGGTGATATAATATTTAGATTCGGTTTGAGCTTCAAAAGCTTGAATGGATCCTAAATCCAAAAAAAAATGAATTTCGAATTCACAAAAATCCTTGAACTGGCGATCAATCGGAAGGCCTCCGACATCCACTTCCAGACGGGCCATTTGCCGGTGCTTCGCATCGATGGCCGGTTGGTTCAGGTCGACGATGTGGCCCCCTTCCAACTGATGGAGGGGACCCCCGAATTTCAGGAGTACATGAATCCCGAGCAATTCGCCTTTTACGAGAAAAACGGGAACACCGATTTCGCGTTCGGCTACAGCGAGGATTACCGTTTCCGTGGCAATGTCTATCGCCAACAGGGCGGTATTTCCATGAGCCTTCGCCTGATCCGCAATCGGATCCTGGATTTTGACCAGTTGGGGCTTCCCCCGGTGTTTCGCCAAATGGCGGAAGACTACCGGCAGGGATTTTTCCTGGTGGTGGGACCCACCGGCCAGGGAAAGTCGACCAGTCTCGCCGCGATCCTGAACCACATCAACCACACGCAGGAGCAGCACATCATCACGATCGAGGATCCGATCGAGTACATCGTGAAGAACGACAAATCGATCATCGAGCAGCGCGAGGTGGGCACGCACGCGTCGAGTTTCCAGGATGCCCTCCGTTCATCGCTCCGCCAGGATCCCGACGTCATCATCATCGGCGAAATGCGGGATTACGAAACGATCCAGACCGCCATCACCTTGGCTGAAACCGGCCATTTGGTGTTTTCCACGTTGCACACGAACAATTCGGCCCAAACGATCGACCGCATCATCGACACCTTTCCCGAGCACAAGCAGAAGCAGGTTCGCATCCAGTTGGCCAGCACGCTCACCGGCGTGGTGTCCCAGCGCCTGGTGCCGGGAGTCGATGGCAAGCTGATCTTCGCCTACGAGCAATTGCTCGTCACCGATGCGGTGCGCAATATCATCCGCTCCGAGAAGAGCGAGCAGATCTACAACGCCCTCCAAACCGGCGAGGGGTCCGGCATGGTTCGCCTGGAACAGTGCCTGGCGCAGATGGTGCGCGAGAAGAAGATCACGAAAGAAACCGCGATGGGCTTTGCCGTGAACCGCGAGTTGATCGACGTGTTTTTGAATTATTGATTAGCTTCTTAGCTTTTTAGCTTCATTAGGGCCTAACAAGCTAACGAAGCTAACCACCTAGCAAGCTAACGAAGCTAACCACCTAACAAGCCAAAAAGGTATGGAATCCATCAAGACCACATCCAAGGTGCGTAACATCCTCGTCGTGGACAGCGACAAGGAGCTGATGCGGAGCATGAGGGATTATCTGGTCCACCATGAGATCGCGGAAAAGCACGCGTTGAATTTTGTCTTTGCCGAAAATTGCAAGGAGGCGCTCAGGAAGATGGCGGAGACCGACATCGACTTGGTGGTGCTCGAAATCCTCCTGCCGATCGTCAACGGCTATTATTTACTGAAAAGCATCCGCAACCTGAAGCGGAAAATCCCGGTCATCGTCTACACCCGGCTCAAGGGCCCGCAGGATTTGGCCCGTTTGGCGTCGCTCGAGGTGGACAATATTTTCATCAAGCAACTCATGAAGATGGAGGACCTCATCCAAGTTATTATCAGCCATGGGGGCTCCAAGGCGGAGCT
>JACRIF010000074.1 GCA_016220125.1 Candidatus Peregrinibacteria bacterium | reverse complement strand
CGCGATGGCGGAATAGGAAATCTGGTCGGCGTCCTTCAGGTACGGGTTGCACAGGGCCACATAGAACACATTCTCGTGCGCGCGGGCCAGGACCAAGGATCGGAGGAGGTTGGTCTCCCTTTCCGTGTGCGAATGGGGATGGGACTCGATATCGACGTACCATTTCGCGGGGCAGAAGACGATTTCGGCGCCCATGAGCTTCATTTCATTGAACAACCGTGGGAACGTCAAATCCCAACAAATGGCGATGCCGATCTTGGCGAAATCGGTTTTGAACACCTTGACCTCGGTTCCGGCATGGGTATCATCGCCGCACAGGTAAATCTTCTCGTAATGCCCCTTCACCTTGCCGTTCCGATTGATGAGTACCGCTGAATTGAAAATACGTTCGCCCAGCTTCACATCCTCGGTCACAATGCACCAGATGGCATGCTTTTTGCATGCGTCGCCAATCGCCCGAATGAGAGGGCCATCGAGCAGGAGATGTTTGCCATCGGTGACGCACGCCTCGGGAAAGCACACGAGGTCCGCTCCGCGCTTGGCGGCCTTTCCGATATACTGCTGAATCTTTTTGAGATTGTGCTCCTTGTCCATGTCGAAATACCGAATGGGCGCCACGGCGATGACGGGCAATTTTTTGTTTTTTGAGACTTTTTTCATGGAGTACCGATTAGGCAATTAATTATTCAACGAATTTTCCTCAAATGCAATTGGGCGACCGGAATTCGGACCGTTTTTTTACTCTTTTTTGGCTTTCGCTTCCGAGCCGTTTTCAAAATAAAATCAAAAATGCAGCCGATCAATTTTTCGTACTCAGCCCTGACGAACACCAACCCGGGCTCCGTGTTCACCTCGAGCACCAACCATTCCTTTCCGCGTTTCAGCAAATAGATTCCGCAAATATTGATCCGGGTGGCGCGGTACACCTTTCCAAGAAGCGCCCGCAGTTTTTTGTCGACCCTGAACTTCTCGCAATCCCCCGAATAGACCCCCGTGCACTTCCAGTGGCGGGATTTTTTGATGACCGCCTGGACAATTTTTCCGCCAATCATCGTGACACGATAGGCGTAGGATTTGATGTATTCCTGAGCGACAAAAGGGAGCTTGTCGATGTCCTTGGCCCAAATGGACCTTAAGATGGCCAACGCCTCGGCAAGGTTGTCGGCCTTCTCCACAAATTTCCCCTCCATCCCGTAGATTCGCTTGAGGACCACGGGCCATTGCCCGAATTCCCTCAGCTCGGCCTTGGCCAACGCCAGATTGCTCGGAAGCAGTGTGGTTTTCGGGGTTGGGATTCCGTGCTCCCGGCACTTCACATAGCACATCCACTTGTCCTCGGTGTAATAATACAATTTTGAGCCGTCGACCACCTGCTTGCCGTACTCCTCGATGGCCTTGAGCGGTTCCAGCACAAATTCCTCGCCCGCATTGTTGTAGACGACGTCGCAGGGCGCGATTTCCTTCTCAAACTCCTTCTCGTTGAATCGCTTGGAAAGATTGATCATGACCAATTTGACCCCTTTCCTCTTTGCCACCCGCGAAAACAACCGCTCCTCGAGTCCGCTTTTCCCGGTGTTGAGCATTCCGACCACCAGCTTTTTTTTCATCATTTTTTTGCGCCACTTGTTACCATCTGATTATTATACACTATTTTCAATGATTTTCATAGGTGAATCGCCAAAAAAAGCCAAGTGGGATGCCACTGGCCATTTCATTGAACGATAGACCCTTCAATTGCTTGGGGTTGGGCCGATCCGGTGATCGGACCCATTGCCTCGGCACGGAGGCCGATGCGGACAAGGCCCATGGCCCGCGAATGCGGACAAGGAGCCAAAGGTTGGGAGGGTTGCTAGCCGGACTTGGCGAGCATGAGGGCATCTTCGGCGAAAATGAGGTTCAGGGCGACCACCTTGGTCAGGCGATCCCCTTCCTTCTTGCCGCAGATGCGGACAGGATTCTTGCTGAGCAGGTCGGTGTACACCTGGGCATCGAAGAGTTGCTGAGCCACCTCCTTTTCCAGTGAAAACCGCTTTCGATCGATGTCGATCCAAGTGTCGTTCAAGTCGGTGAGATGCCCCAGGTCCTCGAGGTGATGCCGTTTGCAGGCTTCGATCACCAGATCCACGGGCTCAACATCCCTCTTCTTGGAAGCTTGAACCAACGGAACGAGATCCGCCACTGTTCGGTAATACACGCGCCTCTGCATTGTGAACACTCCCTTCGAGTGTGTGAGTGGAACCACAACCTTACCCCAACCCCAAACAATCAAAACGGTGTGAAAGAACAGAGACCGACTTTAGACGAACCGTTTTCAAAAATCAATCCAAACCACCCCTTTCAACGATCGGGGTTCTCCTATCGCCCACCAGCCCATTTTGGTACAATTGCTTAGCCCTCAATCGCAACCATTTTTAATTTTTTTATATTCACCATGAAACAAAATCATAAAAATTCATCTGGGAACCACCCACGCCTTTTCGCGCAATGGGCGCTTACGGCCCTGATGCTCGCCACCCTTAGCGGATGCTCTCTTTACGGTGGCCCGAAAGCCTCGCCCATGGCGCCTTCCCCTGCGGAGCACATTGGCTGCCAAGAGCGGGAAATCGACCAAAACGGCAAATGCGTGCCGGCCACGGACAACAACGCCGGGCTCTTCGGCCAGAATCTCGATCCTTTTGTGGAAACCTCCACGATCACCGAGGGCAACCTTGGATTCCTGGCCAAGCCCAAAACCCCAGGCATCTACCCGGGGGTGGTCATGATCCACGAATGGTGGGGCCTGAACGACAACATCAAGGAAATGGCCAAAATCCTGGCCAAGGAGGGCTATGTGGTGCTCGCGGTGGACTTGTACAACGGACAAGTGGCAACCGATTCAGCCAAGGCCATGGAGCTTTCGGGGGCGGTCCAAAAAAATCCCCAGGCAGCCCTCGACCAAATGAAAAAGGCCGTGCAATACCTGCGCACCGATGAGAAGGCGCCTAAAATCGCCTCGCTCGGATGGTGCTTTGGTGGCGGACAATCGTTGCAATTGGCGCTGAACGACACCTTGGACGCCACCGTGATCTATTACGGCCAACTGACCGACGACAAGGCCAAACTGGGTCATATCCAATGGCCGGTCCTCGGGAATTTTGGGGAAAAAGACACGAATATTTCGGTGGCCAGCGTGGAAAGCTTCAAGTCCGCCCTGACTGAATTGGGCATCCAGAACCAAATCACCATCTACCCGGGCGTGGGCCATGCCTTCGCCAACCCGTCGGGTAGCAACTACGCCAAAAACGAAACGCTGGATGCCTGGCAAAAGACCGTGGATTTCCTGAAGGCAAACTTGAAATCCACCACTCAAGCCAAGGATGCAAAGGACGCTGTCGAGCGCCCAGATTCCGAGAAAAACCAGGCGAAGGATGAATCTGAAGATAAAAAACCAACCCCACCCGTCGTAAAACCCACGCCAAAACCCGTTCCGCCCACGTCCGCAAACGCATCGAAGAAAACCTTTGCCATCACAGGGGAACCGTTCAAATTCCTTATGAACGGAGCCGAGGCACCGGTGCTCCGCGTGAAACAAGGCGACACGGTCCGCATCGAATTCACCAACACCAAAGGGTTCCACGACTGGGTTCTCGATGAATTCAATGCGCGGACCCCCCAACTGCAAGCAGGCGCTTCCGCCACCGTGGAGTTCGTGGCCGACAAAAAGGGAACGTTTGAATATTACTGCAGCGTGGGAAGCCATCGCGCCATGGGTATGAAGGGCAACCTCATCGTGGAATAAAGAGGCTCAAAAAAACGTTTTCGCAAAAGAGGAGGTTCGACACATTGTCCATCCTCCCCTTTTTTGCTATCTTTTCTCCGTTCCACGATTACCCTTTAGCTGCGATTTTATGATTATCCGCATTTCCGAGGCCAAAAACCATGTGGGGCAAGAGGCCACCGTTCAGGGCTGGATGTACAACAAGCGCGGGAGCGGCAAAATCTGGTTCCTCCAGTTGCGCGACGGGTCGGGCTTCATGCAAGCTGTCGTGGCTTCCGGCGAAGGCAACGAAGCCGTGATGCAGACGGCCGAGAAAATGACCTTGGAATCCTCGCTGAAAGTGACGGGAACCATCACCCAGCACCCCAAGCAGGCGGATGTGTTCGAGATGCAGGTGAAATCCATCGAGCCCGTGCAGATTTGCACCGAGGAATACCCCATCGGCAAAAAGGAGCACGGACCGGATTTCCTGCTCGACAATCGCCATTTGTGGTTGCGCTCCAATCGCCAATGGGCGATCCAGCGCGTGCGCAACACCATCATCAACGCGACGTACGAATACTTCAACCAAAACGGGTTCATCAAGATCGACGCGCCGATTCTGACCCCCAATGCCTGTGAGGGAACCACCGAACTGTTCGATGTGGAATATTTCGATGAGGGAAAGGCCTACCTGAGCCAGTCGGGCCAGTTGTACATCGAAGCGGCCATCATGAGCCATGGTCGCGTGTTCGACTTCGGCCCCGTATTCCGTGCGGAAAAGAGCAAGACCCGCCGTCATTTGACGGAATTCTGGATGATGGACGCGGAAATGGCTTTCGTGGAGCACGAAGGAAACCTGGCGATCCAGGAAGGATTGGTGAGTTTCATCGTTGAAAAGGTTTTGGAGCGCAACATGAACGAAATGAAATTGCTGGAGCGCAACACGGAACCGTTGACCAAGGTGAAGGCGCCGTTCATCCGAAAGACCCACGCCGAAGTGGTGCAGGAATTGCGCGCCATGGGCTCCGACATCAAGGACAACGACGATTTGGGCGCCGACGACGAAACCATGCTGACCAAAAAGTACGACAAGCCCATCTTCGTGGAAAAATACCCCACCGAAGTGAAGGCGTTCTACATGAAGCGCGATCCGAACGACCCCACCCATGTGCTCAATGCGGACCTGCTCGCACCTGAGGGCTACGGAGAAATCATTGGTGGCTCCCAGCGTGAGGACGACTATGCCACGCTGATGAAGCGCATTCTGGACCACAAACTGAACCCCGCGGTGTTCGACTGGTATCTGGACCTGCGCAAATATGGCTCCGTGCCCCACAGCGGGTTCGGCTACGGCCTGGAGCGCCTGGTGGCGTGGATCTGCGGACTCGACCACGTGCGCGAGACCATTCCGTTCCCCCGCATGATCAGCCGACTCAAACCCTAAATTAGCTTAGAGTTCAGAGCTTTGAGCTGAGAGCTGGTAGACTATTTTCGATCAAAAAAAATACCCCAGATCACCCATGAAGGCTGAGTGGGGGTTTTTGAAGTTCCGGGCTGGAGGGGCTTCTTGCGAGATCCCATTTCATTTTGGAACTTCGCAAACGCCGGCATCGACGGACTCGTCAGGATAAAAGGGGAAAGCGGGACCCTCGGCCTGAAAAACGGAACCGTTTTCCGAAACACGGGCGGAAATGCCCGAATCCGATTGGGTTCCCGCATCCAACACAGAAACAGAACAGGGCCAACCGATCGCAACCGCGATGAGGATTGCCAAGGCAATCGCCGCATACACGAACACGAATTTGGACCTGCCCTTGGTATATGAGATGTGCAACAGCGAGATCACAATAGCGAGCCCGCCAACAACGACTGCGAGAATGAAACTTTGCCTGGGTTCATCCGACTTGGACATACACTTGCCTCCTAAAACAAGAATTTTACAACTTCATTCATTACCCGGAACTTCTGCCGTTTAGCCGAGACTTTTACCGATCCGCCACGGCGGGCGATAAAGTCAAAAAAACTGAACGGCAAGAGAGGGGCAATGAACGATTCCGGTGGATCAAAGGAGCATGGATTGATTGTTAATTTATAACAATTAAAACATTTAATCAAGTTCAAACCGCGTCAAAAGGACCGGGGCATTGCTGCGCCAGTCCCTTTCAGACGAAAATGGTATATTTATTTTTTAGCCACTTCTTCCGAGGGGGTATTGAATCCCTTTCCGGGGGTTCCGTTCACCTTTCGGGAAGCCAACGCCATGGCCTCCTTTTCAGGCTTGCCCTGCAACGCCAACTTAGTGGCCTCAAAAGCCACCTCGTCCGTCGCCTTTTCCTTCATGAATTTTCGGTACAAGGCCACCCCCTTTTCAATGTTCTGTTTTCCCTCGAAAGCATCGTACAAAGCGCTGTACAACGACTTTTCGGGATCGTTTAGGATCTCCTCGTTTTTCATGGCTTGGGAAATGACCGATTTTGGATAACCTTCTGATTTCAGCTTTGTGCCCCAAACGGATATCGCATCGATGCCCGCCTTCCTCAACTGCTCTTCTGAAGGGCCAGTGTTCGGCTTTTCGGCACCTATTCGCATCGCTGCTGCAATGCCTTCCTCAACCCCTTTTGCAGGTCGCCTTGAAATCATCATTTCCGCCGGGAATTCGGCGCGCCTGACAGGAGATTTCGATACATCGACTCCTTTTCGGGCCACCGTGGCGGGTTTATCAACCTTCCCTGTGATGGCAACCTCGTCCATCCGCATAAGCGGTTTTTGCTTTTTTGGGACTGATTTGGCTACGGACTCCTTTAGGGCCAGCTTCTCGCGCATTTTCCTCAATTGGGCACCCAATCGCGCATCGATTGCCTTGTTAAGTTCGGCCGTGGACACCCTTTCAGGCTTTTCCACATTTCCGACAATGGCAACCTCCTCCATTCGCATAGGCTCCTTCGGCTTTTTCGGCATAATCAAGGGTGCCAATGGGAAATACTCCTTCTCGTACACTTTGCTATAAAATTCCCCACTTTTTTTATCCGTAAGGACTGCATCGATCATTTCCCATGATTTTGGATCGTGGAGATTAAAGGCTGGCTTTGCGTTCTCAATAATTTTTGAAACCGTATCCCTCAATCTGGGGTCGTAAGATGCCTCAAAAGCATTCATGGCCTCTCCTGAGGCGCCTTTTCGAGCCAGCTCGCTCATGAGCATCTCTTTTTTCGCCAAAGCTTCCGCCTTCTTCTCGGCATTGATCAACTTTGCCTGCGCTTTTGCCGCTTCGACATTGGCCTTAGCCTGATCTAGCTCAGGCATCACTTCCACCTCTATCTTCTTTGGCTTTTCAGCAAAATCAGGGGCACGCTCCGACCCCTCTGCCAAATAGATCCGATTGAACCGATTTAGCCCCCAATTCATCTGATTCAATTTGCACATACTTTTTTTATTATTTTTAAATCTTAATATTATAGCAAAATTCCCGCCTTTTTTCAAGGCGGGAATCAGTCTCAAGCGAGTGCCCCAAATGCATTATCGATTCACCTTATCGGTTTTTCCAATCAAACCGCTAAACAAATCCGGCTTGTTCGACTCAATCCCATCCACCCCCAGGAATTGGGCCCTCGCTATGGTTTTTTTTCGATTCAAAACCCAGGCCATGACCTTGAACCCCTTCAGGTGGGACTGCTGGACCAGTTCGGCATTCAAAACACCTGCCTTCCCCACCAGCCAATCCACCTTCAGCATTCCGGCCCATGCCAGAAAACTCGGAATATCGGCGACTTTTTTCTTGAATAAAAGCCCTGTCTCAAGCGTTGGCATCAGGAATTTGAGATAGGCCAAAACCTCGGGGATATACGAAATCGCGATGACCCGTTTTGCCCCTCGAAACAATTCCACCGCCTGCAACTCCATTCCCGCCTCCTTGAACTCGACAATGGCGACCCCCTTCGCCTTCGCGCACAATCGGAGCGCTTCGGCCAGCGTTGGAATCGGCTCCCGTTTTTTGACCTTGATCCTTTTTAGCTGGTCCAAGGTCAAT
>JACRIF010000072.1 GCA_016220125.1 Candidatus Peregrinibacteria bacterium | reverse complement strand
GTGAAGATGCCTCCGCCCACACGGGCGAAGAGCGAGATCAAAGAGGCTCCGAATCCGAATCCGATCAACAGATGCGGGATGGTGGATTCCTCAACGCCCATTTGCTTGAAAACCAAATACAGTCCGCTCACGCCGATCAGGGAAAGGCCCACGACCGAGAGGCCACTGACCGTTCCGCCCATGAAGGCGACATTCAGCGCCTGGCTCAGCCCCTCTTTGGCGGCGGCGGCGGTGCGCACGTTGGCGCGGACCGACACGTTCATGCCGATATAACCCGCAACCGCGGAAAACACGGCACCCACCACGAAGGCGATGCCCATATTGATGCCCAACGCCCAGGATAAAAGGCCGAACAGGATGACCGCGAACACCGCGATGGTCTTGAATTGGCGGTGCATGTAGGCCATGGCGCCGATCTTGATGGCATCGGAAATTTCACGCATTTTCGGCGTGCCGGCGTCTTTTTTCAAAATACGAACCGTGTTGAACACGGCATAGGCCATGCTCAGGATTCCAACGGAAAGGGAAATAAGCAAAATCTTCATAAATGTTTTTTATGAATTAAGAATAAAAATGAAATAGGGTTATTTCTTTGGCAGGGACTTCCTCGCCTTTTTCACCGCCGATTTTTTGACGTGCGAGACTTTTTTGGCGACTTCGCTCCGCACCTCCTCGACCTTGCGCACCGCCCGTTTCTGGAACTGGTGGGCATCCCCCTTCATCTCGTTCGCCTTGTCCTTGGCCAGGGAGGCGAGACCATCCAGCTTATCCTGCACATAGGCCGCCACATCGTACCCCTGTTCCGAAGCCGAATCGAGGAAGCGGCGCATGCGATCCTGGGAGACTTCGAGCAATGCGGCGATGTCCTCGTGCTCGGCGACTTTTTTCAGCTCCTCCATGGCCTCGGCACCCGCGCCCTTGAACGCGTTCCCCAGGGCTTTCAAACCCTCCAAATGGGAATCGGCTCCCTTTTCGAAGATCTCCTTCCTCAGATCCTTCCCTTTCTTGGTGGCAAACAGCATACCAAAAGTCAGACCGCTGGCAAGCCCGATCAGATATCGACCCAATTTCATAGGTTTAATTTTAAATTTTAATCGTACTCAATTTATCAGAAGCGGGTGAGAGGCGCAATTACAATTCACAAGAACTCAGAAAACAGGACTCAGGAATCAGCCTATTTCGGATTTGTCACTCTGCTGTGCTCTGAGTCCTGAGCTCTGTGTCCAAACCGCGTCTAATGGTAAACTGCAATTATGCATCTCAAACACCATCTCCATCGAACCCGCGTCCTCGCCCTGGCCATTGCGATCCTGATCGGCCTCGCCCTGCTTTTTTCATTCACCCGAAAGGCCCACTCAACGATCGGGGTCACCGACACGCATGAGCACATTCAAAGCTTGGCGCGCGCCGAGGACCTGTTGAAGGCCATGGACGCGCTCGGCATCGAGCGAACCGTGCTGATCCCCTCCCCCATCGAAACCCTAACCATGAAAGGAGACGGCCAATTCTCCAACTATCGGAGCAATGTGGACGAGATCCTGAAAATCGCCGCGACCCATCCCGGCCGCTTCGTGCCCTTCTGCACCCTGAGCCCCAAAGATTCCGACGCCTTGGATTATTTGAGGGATTGCGTGAAGCGGGGTGGCAAAGGCCTGAAACTCTACAATGGCCATTCCCTTTTTTATGACGGTTTTGGAATGCCGCTCGACGCCCCCGCCATGGAGCCGATCTACGCCTACGCGGAGGAAACCCGACTCCCCGTGCTCTACCATGTGAACCTCGACCAATACGGAGTCGAGCTTGAGGCGGTGCTCAGAGCCCACCCCCACCTGATCGTCTCAATCCCCCATTTCATGGTCACCGGAAGCTTGGGACGCGCCGGCAGGCTGCTTGAGCTGTATCCGAACCTTTACACGGATATCAGTTTCGGTTTCGAACCCTTCATGGCCGCGGGCTTCGAAAAAATTGGAAAGGACCTCGCGGCATTCAAACGCTTCATCCTCGCGCACCAAGACCGCATCCTGTTCGGCGCGGACATGGTGCTGACCGACTTGGAACGCAAGGACACTCCTTATATGAAAACCATGCTCGGGTGCTACAAAAACCTCCTGGAAAAAGGCTCATTCCGCTGCGATGCCATCACCCAGCTGCTCACCACTCAATACGAAAAACTACACACCCAGGCCGAGGCGTGCAAACCCCAATCGGGAAAGTTCTGCGCCGCCCGACTGAAAACGGCCAACGAGGCACGAAAAAAGGCGAAGGATTCCGAAAAACTAAAGGGGCTCAACCTGCCCACGGAAACCCTGGAGCTGATCTACGCCAAAAACGCGGAACGATTCCTCGCTAGCGATAAGCGGTAAGCGATAAGCTATAAGCGAAACCATTGGAGGCTTAGCACTTATCGCTTATTGCTTATAGCAAAATTTATTCCTCGCGATACTCGAACACCTTCTGCCCGATGCGGAACTTGTCGCCCTCGCGCGCGCCGAGACGATGGAGCTCGCGGGTGACGCCGACTTTTTTGAGGACATCGAACAAGCGCATCATGCCACCGGTCTGACCCGTATTGGTCATCACGGCCAACTGCTGGAGGCGTTTGCCCTGCACCACATATTCCCCGCCCATGAATGAAACCGTGTATTGGCGCATTTCGGGGATATCGAGATGGGGACGAAACACTTTCTCGCCCTCTGCGGACGCTTTCACCTCTTTGGGTTTTTTGGCCTTTAATTTCTCGGCTTTTCGGAATTCGACCACCTTGTCCTTCAACGCATACAGGAACTCGTTCAAACCCTCGCCCGTGACCCCTGAGATGAACATGGGTTTTTTGGCCTTGAAGTCCTTTTTAGCCTGGGCGATGATCTCGGGAATTGTGGCGTCGATCTTGTTCAGCACCAGCAACTGGGGCTTCTTGCCCAACGTGGTGCTGTAGGACTTCAGCTCCTTGTTCAGCTTCACGTATTCGGATTTCAGCTCCTCATGGGTGATGTCGAGCACATGCACCAAAATCTTGGTTCGCTCAATGTGCTTCAGGAACTCGATCCCCAGCCCCTTGCCCTCGTGCGCGCCCTCAATCAAACCTGGAATGTCGGCGACCATGAAATCCACGTCGCCCACTTTCACCACCCCCAAATTCGGCACCAAGGTCGTGAAAGGATAGTCCGCGATTTTGGGTCGCGCATTCGAAATGTGTGAAATGAGCGTGGACTTGCCCACGTTGGGATATCCGATGATCGCGACCTCCGCGATCAACTTCAGCTCGAGCTTCAACTCGAACTCCTCGCCCGGTTCGCCCAACTCGGCGAAATCGGGGGTTTGGCGCGTGGAGCTTTTGAAATTGGCATTCCCCTTTCCACCGCGCCCACCGCGCGCCACCACAATGCGCTGGCCATGAGCCGTGATGTCGGCCAACAACTTGCCGCTTGCCTTGTCGTACACCAGCGTTCCCACGGGCACGCCCAAGATCAAATCCTCCCCATGGTGGCCGTACATATCCCGGCCCATCCCCTTTTCGCCGTGCTCGGCCTTGAACTGTTTTTTCGACGCAAACGTCACCAGCGTGTTCAGGTTTTCATTCCCCTCGAACACAATGCTGCCGCCGATGCCTCCGTTGCCTCCGTTCGGGCCACCCTTCTCCACAAACTTTTCCCGGCGGTAGCTCACGCAACCATCCCCCCCGTTCCCGGCCTTGACCTTGATTTGAGCCTCGTCGCAAAAATACATATTATGATCCTTTGAAAGATTAATCGCAAAACATACTTTGGCATAGTGACTGGATTATAGCAAGCGAGTACGCCATTACCCGAAATTTGTTTTGAATTGACCCGGAAACCATCTCCCCCTACGCAACGCCAAGCTCAATACCCCCGACGACCTCCCTAATCCCACTATCCCATCCCGAATGTCGCTCGCCCGCCCGAACGTACCGTGTTCGGTACGGGCCGGCCGCGACGGGCGGGGCATGCCGAGAGAGGGTGGCAAAGAGGGTAATTATCCGTCCCAAGACCACCTCCCGGCTCCGCCGTACTCCTCCTCATGCGAGGAGGAGAAACTTTGGAGCGGTGAATTTTTACCGAAACCCAAGCGCAATTAAAAAACGAAGAAATCGCGCACAGCCACATTCACAGGCCCTTGGATGCACTGCAAAAATTTTAGGCAAAACCGGGTCCGGGGCGTAGTGATCATGGAGATGCCTGATGAATGGTCCAACGTTGGTTTTGAGCTCACGGAGCCCCGGCGGTTCTTTCAGGGGTTTCTTGCCGCCAAGAAACCCCTGCCGGCCGCGGCGAGCGGCATGGGGCGCAGGATGAAAGCGAATTCCCACGCGGGGAAAGAACGAGGTTTTTTGAATTTCAATTCCATCACTTGAGATGCCATTTACAGCGCATTTGAAACGTCATAGTATTCCCAATAGAAATTCACATATCCCCATGAAACGCACCCAATTGATCACAACGGCCGACCTCCTCCGGGAGGAGGTCGATTTTTTCATACACGAGGCCGAGCGCCTGCGCGACAAGCGCACCTCGGACCTTTCGGGCAAAATCGTGGCCTCGCTCTTTCTGGAGCCGAGCACCCGCACGCGCCTCTCGTTTGAATCCGCCACGCTTCGCCTGGGTGGCCACGTGATCACGGTCGCGGACCCCTCCACCACTTCCATGAAGAAAGGCGAAACCTTGGCCGACAGCATCCGGATGGTGGAGAAATACGCCGACCTGCTTGTGATGCGCCACCCGCTTTCCGGCGCAGCGGCCGAGGCCATACGCCACACCCAAAAGCCTTTCATCAACGCGGGCGACGGCGCCAACCAGCACCCGACGCAGGCACTTCTGGATCTCTACACCATCCAACGGGAACTCGGCACCATCGACGGACTCACCATTGGATTCGTGGGCGATTTGAAATTCGGCCGAACCGTCCATTCCCTGGCCCATCTGCTTGCCCAGTACAACGTCACAGTCGTGCTGGTAAGCCCCGAAGCCTTGCGGATGCCCGCGGAATACATCGAACTGCTGAAGAACGGCAGGGCCACCGTTTCCGAAACCACCGATTTGATCCAATGCCTGCCTTCCCTGGATATCCTTTATATGACCCGCGTGCAAAAGGAGCGTTTCGAGCACATAGAAGACTACGATGCGCTTAAGGGCTCCTATCTATTGGATGCCACGCTGGTCCGATTGGGCAAGCCGACCCTTCGGGTGCTCCACCCCTTGCCCCGCATCGACGAAATCGCCATGGATGTGGATTCCCTGCCCCAGGCCGCCTACTTCCGCCAAGCCGAAAACAGCGTGTTCATGCGCATGGCCATTCTGAAAACGCTGGCTGAGAACTATTACGGATCACCCACCACAACTTTTTCCATCAAGGCTGAGCCCCTCAAATCCAAAGCACCCCATTCCCATGCCTAACCTGCTCATCCGCAACGGCCGAGTTCTCGATCCCGAAACCCGATTCGACGGGATCACGGATATCGTGATCAAGGATGGAAAGATCTCGGACATGGGCGATTTCGGCCACCTGCCCGCCACCCCATCGGATCTCGATGCGACGGGCAAACTGGTGATTCCCGGGGTCATCGACCTGCATGTGCATTTGCGCGATCTGGAACAATCCTACAAGGAAACCATCGAGTCGGGCACCTTGGCCGCCTTGCGGGGCGGCGTGACCACGGTTTTCGCCATGCCCAACACCAAGCCCTCGCTCGACTCCGTTGAAACCATTGAACGGTACCAATCCATCATCCGCGAGCGGGCCGCCATCCACGTGCATCTGTGCGGCGCCATCACCCAGGGGCTCAAGGGCGCGGCGCTCACGAACCTCGACCGCTACCCGGGCTTGGGAATCCGCATGGTGACGGACGACGGGTTCGATGTGAACGACGAATCCCTGCTCGAGCAGGCGTATGCCGAGGCCAAATCCAACGGACTCCTGCTCATGACGCACCCCGAAATGAACTCGATCGCGCCCACCGGCGTGATGAACGACGGAGAGGCCAGCCGACAACTGGGCGTGCCCGGCCAACCCAACGAAAAGGAGTGGCGGGCGGTCGAGCGCGGCATCCGACTGGCCCGAAAAACCGGAGGCTTCGCGCACTTCACGCACTTGAGCACCAAGGAATCCGTTGAGCTTGTGCGCCAAGCGAAGAAAACCTCTGACATGATCACCTGCGACACCACTCCGCACCACCTGTGCCTGACGGACGAGCTGGTGTTGAAAATCGGGGGCATGGCCAAAGTGAACCCCCCGCTCCGCACCGAGGCGGATCGGCAAGCCCTGATCGAAGGAATCAAGGATGGCACGATCGATTGCCTCGTGACCGACCACGCGCCCCACAGCCAAGAGGAAAAGGAGAAGGACGTGGTCCATGCCGCCTTCGGCTTCACAGGACTGGAAACCTTTGTTCCCGCTGTGATCCAGGAACTCTACTACAACCAAAAAGTCGACCTCGTCCGCATCATCGAACTGCTCACCTCGGGCCCTGCCACCGTCTCAGGGCTTGAAAGCGGGCGCATTCAAATCGGCGCTCCCGCAGATCTCACGATCATCGATCTAAACCTTTCAAAGACGGTTCGACGGGAGGAGCTTGTTTCCAAGGGCAAGAACACCCCGTTCCATGGAATGACGCTCAAAGGGTGGCCTGTTGCCACGATTTTGAATGGCGAAGTCAAACGCAGGGACGACTCCTTATTGAACAAATAATTTATACAATTATTGAGCAATTTATTTGTTCATATTATTTTGACTGCTTTCTGACTTTTGACATAATATATAAATAATGTTATAATATATCTATAAAATAACCAAAAAACGCATGGTTCACACCCTTGCCACCCTCGCAACCATCGGCCTTTGCCTGATGATCGCCAAGGTTTCGTGCAACGTGTATGCCAAAGCGGGCTTCCCGACGTATTTCGGCCTGCTCGTGTTTCTGCCGGTGATCAACCTGATCGTCCTCTATACCCTGGCCTTCGGCGAATGGCCGATCCACAAACAGATCAGGCGGTAACCATTTTCAATGCTTGATGTTGGGCCCCGCACCTTAATCCGTGCGGGGTACTTGGCAATATGCCCGTTGATTTTTGGGCATGGAAATGCTATAATGGTGAGATTTATTTGAATTCGGCCAAGGCTTGCAAGGTGCCCCCCCTCGCAATCCCCTAAACAAAAACACAATGAACCACAACGATATCCACGAGATCATCCAGCAAATCTCCCAAACCTTGGACTGCCCCCAGTGCAAGAATCGGATTTTGCCGAACAACATCGCGATCACGGATATCGTGGGCGCCGACTGCACCTTCGACGTGAAGTGCCAACGCTGCGAAACGGAGATGACCCTTTCCGCGCACATCGAAAAAACGATCGCGGACGCGGCCAAGATCCACAACCGATCCTCCCAACTCAGCCACGACACCGCCGTGGAAACCCCGATCAGCGCGGAGGATGTGGAAATGGTCAAATACGAGCTCGCGCATTTCTGCGGAAGCTTCATTGAGACGTTTGCGCGTTAATAGTCGCAAGCGAGAGTCGCAAGTCTCAAGTGAATTTTTTAAACGTGTTCAATTCCTTGAGACTCGTGCTTGAGACTTGAGACTTATTTAATGGATTCCCGCTTCTTTCGCGATCGCGTTTACGTCGCACAACAGTTGGCGGTCGCTTTTAAGTTGGGTCTGCATCTTGCCGATGGCGTGCATGACGGTGGTGTGGTTGCGGTTCCCCAGCCCCTCCCCGATCTTGGCCAACGGCATATGGAGCCGGGTCTTGGCCAGGTACATGATGATCTGGCGCGGGACGAGGCATTCGCGCACGCGCGAATCGCCGAGCACTTCGCTTTTCGGCAAGGAATAGTATTCGGAAACAAGCTCGGTCAACTTATCGAGCGACACCGCGCGCTGGGGCGAGGCGAGCTCGGCGGGCATGACCCCGACCATCTTCACATCCTTCTTGATCTGCCGGACGATCTCGGACACCGATCGCAAGGTGGGAGCGGTATGCTCCAACTCGTATCGGGCGACCACCTGGTTCAGGATTCCGATCATGGCGCGCACCGAGGTGTCGATGTTGAAGGCGATGAACTCGAGCACCTGGTCGTTGATGAACACCTGGCACTCCTGGCATCGGTTCTTGAGAATGGCGAGGCGCGTCTCGTAATCGGGCATCTTCACATCCACGATCATTCCCGACGCGAACCGCGACGCCAAGCGCTCGGACACCAGCGTGAGCTCCTGCGGAGGGCGATCGGAGCTGATGATCACCTGCTTGCCGGACTCGGTGAGCGCATTGTAGGTGTGGAAGAACTCCTCCTGCGTGCGGTCCTTGTTGGCGATGAACTGGATGTCGTCGATGATCATGACATCGACCTTGCGGTACTTGTTGCGGAACTTGTTCATGTTCTTGGACTGGATGCCTTCGATGAGCTCGTTGGTGAAGGCCTCGGCCGAAACATAGGCCACCACTTTGCTGGGGTCGTTCTTGAGCACCTCGCGGCCCGTTGCCTGGATGAGATGGGTCTTGCCCAACCCGACCCCGCCGTACACGAACAGCGGGTTGTAATTCTTGCCCGGATATTTGGCGACCGTCATGCAGGCGGCATGGGCCAGCCGGTTTTCGGGGGCCACAAAATAATTGTCGAGCGAATAATTTGAGTTGAGCACCTTCGAAACCGTTTCGCCGTTGATGCGGACCTCGGCTTTTCCCGGCAACTTGCGGGATTCCTTCTCGGGGAAATACTGCATCAAGTCGACAACGCGGGGATCCTTGTCGCCCAAGGTGGTTTCCACCTGGTACACGATTTCACAGATCTCCGGCATTCGCTTCTGCGCGGTTTTCAGGGTGATATCG